>JAFGJI010000048.1 GCA_016929175.1 Thermoplasmatota archaeon
AGCTTGATATAGTGAAGGCTGTAATAATTTTTATAGTTCTGGTAAACGCCACTGTTTGGGGGCTTGTCGCCATTTACTTCCTGACCGGCAAGGAGGTCAGCAGCATGGAGGACAATTCTCCCTGGGAGGATGTTATACCGACGATAGGCGGGATCCCGAAATCCGACTCGGACACCAGATTGGTGAACGATGCATATATTGACTGGCCCGACAAGCTATCGGATATTGAGGAGAATTACATCTACGGGACTGACTGGAGACAACCAGATTCGGACCATGACGGGATGGAAGATGGCTGGGAGGCACTCTACAGCAGACCGAACCCCATCACGGAGAGACTTACCATAGATCCCAACGAGAACGATTGGATAGGTAATCCCGACGGAGACGGTTTCGACCTCAACAACAACGGTGTGATAGACAAGGCTGAGGAACTATTCAACCTGAGGGAGTACGTCGGCGGTGTGGAGTTCAACTGGACCACCATGACATTCGAGAAAGGCGATCCTATCTTCGGAGAGCTCGATCCGGAAGTGGACTGGCAGGAGATCGGGATGAAGGGAGGTTTCCACCTCTATGACGATCCGGACGACGGGATAGTCGGAGACCCCACCAACATGGATAATGACAATTACGATGATTACCTGAGATACAACCCGTACATACCATCGATATACAAACCCGTGACAACCAACCCTTCCCTGTGGGATACGGACCTCGACGGGATCGATGATGGATGGGAGATCCACTATGCAAGAGAGCTCAAGAAACTCTTCTTCGAACAGGGAGAGACCATAGTATACGAGGGGTCAATAAACCAGTATCAGGAAGCGACCGTGGTCGCCCAGAAGCAGGTACTCGAGATAACCGCGGCTCAATCGGTACCATGGAACACGGCACTGATCGACCCCCTCAACCCAAGTGATGCCAAGTACGATCTGGATATCCGTTACGGGGTCTCGATCACCGGGGGCCAAAGGCGTGAGGTTATGGTGTATACCAAGGACGACCTGAACAACCTCCGGGAATATCAAAACCATACCAATCCCCTCCTGTGGGATACTGATGGTGACTCCCATTTCAACGCACTGAAGGGCGTACTCTACATCCTCAACGATTTCATCGAGCTCAGCGTCAACTATACCGAATCAGCCGTTGACTGGAATGGCGACGGACTGATCGATTACAGGACATGCCCCTACAAGGCTGACACGGACGGGGATGGTATGATGGACGGCTGGGAGCTCGAGACAGGCCTGAACCCACTGAACTCTACCGACAGGTTCAAGGACCTGGACAATGACGGCCTTCCCAACTATCTCGAGAACGCATTCCCCAATAGGGAGAACATGTGGTTCCAGACGGACCCCAAGAATCCTGATACAGATGGCGATGGTATGCTGGATGGCTGGGAGGCCTACAACGCCAAGATAATTTCTCAGACACCCGCCATAAGTACAAGGGATGATCTGGAAGATAAGATCGCAGACTCATATCGTACCGTTTTCACGGTCTCACCGATGATCCCCGACTCCGAGGAGGACAATGACGGGTGGTGGAACCTTACCGATAGCGGGGAAACCATCTATACAAGGATGCCAGACGGTTTGACCAATCTTGAAGAGTTCCGCGGTACTCTTATCTATACCGTTTCAACAAATCCAAACGAACCTGATACGGATTTCGACGGGTTGATGGATGGAGAGGAGCTCAAGCAGGGTTTCTTCGGAGAGCTCATAGGAGATAACTATTTCACCGACCCGGAGTTCGCATCAAAGTATTACACGAACGCGACCATGGCCGATTCCGACAACGATTTCGGAGGGTCTGTAGAGATAAGACAGGTTGGCAACGTATCACGAACGCTGGATGACTGGGAAGAGACCAGAGGGAGAACGAAAGAAAAGATCATGTATCCGAACGGATTCGACGATGATGGCGACGGATATATCGACGAGGATGACGGCGAATATCTGATCTTCAACCCCACCAATGCCACGAACCCGGATACCGATCTCGACGGATGGATGGATGTCGACGAACTTTTCGGTATAGACACAAGATTGCTATGGGACCAATCAAAGTATGGCGTTGTAAGAACGGACCCGAACAAGAAGGACACCGACAACGACCAGATGTCGGATTTCGACGAACTCGATTGGGTCCCGAACTACAGGGAATGGATAACCGACCCGAATGATCCTGACACCGACAATGACGGTATGGAGGACGGGCTCGAGAACACCGTTGACTTCTTCCCCTTCGTGGATTTCGACAAGAATGACAATTTCGATGCCAACGGGGACGGCGACTACTCCGACGAGGAACTGGGCGACATCTGGTGCACTATAGACAGGACCAATCCTACGAAGATAGATACCGACAATGACGGGCTCCCCGATGGCTGGGAATACCGTTTCGGAAAGATCATCAAGAGCGAACAGACAAAGTCCATGATAATCTGGTACGACCGCATATACAAGACCAACTACTGGCAGGACCTTCCCACGGGGGGCTTCTTCTGGATGGTCAATCCGCTCGTTGCGGCAGATGTGTTCGACGATCCAGACAACGACGGCCTCAACAACTGGCAGGAATACCAGAACGGAACCCACCCGTTGAAATGGGATACCGATGGAGACGGGATGCCTGATGGTTGGGAGCTCGAGGATAATAACAGAGGCTCTCCCTTGTACAATCCCGAAAAACGGAAGTATGCATGGATCCTCGACCCTCTGAACGGGGACGATTGGTGCCTGGACGCCGACCATGACGGGTTCGTCTATTCTATCTGGACCCCGATGAACCCCCAGAAGAGCGAGTTCGAACTGGTCAACTACTATTTCCCCTGGATAAGCCTTTACGAATACCGATATGGTCTTGACCCCGACCATGACGGCATCAACGAGATCACAACCTCTCCCGCACCCAGTATCCCGAACGAGGGCATCGAGGGCGGCAAGGATTCTGACAGCGACGGCATGCCGGATGGGTGGGAGGTCTGGGTAACGGATTTCATCGGGAACGCATCATCTCCAAACCCCTTTGAGGATAACGATTCTCTTCCCAAGGGATGGGAGGAGCTCTTCAACGGGTCCATGTGGGACAGGCCTGAATGTTATATCTATGAAGAGAGCAACGCCACCTTGGACCCGTGGGCGAACTCACTGACCGTGGGACGGAGGGTATTCCAGCCGGCAGGCATTGCCACCAACAGGGACTACTTCAAGGGGAGGCTGTACGCTGACAGGAAGGATACGGACATGGATGGTGTCTACGACCCCGAAGAGGATGATGACTCCGATGGCAAGAACAATTTCGCGGAGTACAGGGGTCACACCGATTCCACAGACAAGGACTCATTCCCTGGAAAGGCCAACATCCCCAATGTGAAGCTCGGCCCATCCAGGGCTGCCCCGCCACAGGGAGATCAGCCCCGTTTGGTCCTTACGATAGCCGACTCCGTCCAGGATATCGACGGCTCGGTGGACTGGATCAACGAGGTTCTGGAAAGGATCGCCCTGGAGAGACTTTCCCGCGATGAGATAGTCATCTTCCATGTGGTAAAGGAAGAATAAGGTCTTTGCTGACCAGGGAGCAAGGGAGGGATGTCCACCCCTCCCTTTTTCTATTTCATAGATCCATTGGATATATCCATATTCCAAAGGAATAAAGGCATTCCGTTTTACATGCTTAAAATTTTTGAGCTTCACTCCCATGAGGATATTTATATCACATACAACGTTCATGTACCGATGTTCGCCGAGGTACTGAACATATTCTTCTGGTTCGCAGCGCTTGTTCTTATAAGCTATCTTCTGGATATGTTGTGGGCATACTCCCTGTGGAGGTGGGTGTATATCATATTTGCCGCTCCAGGCATAGTGGTCCACGAACTCAGCCATTATCTGGCATGCAAGATCACATTCACCGAGGTCATAAGGGTGAAGTTGATCTCCAAAAGCGGAGGGTCCGTAACCCACGGACCACCCAAGGGAGGCGTTTTCGGACAGGTCTTCATATCGATGGCGCCCTTCCTGGGGATACCCCTTGTCCTGATCCTCTTTGCGATCCTTTTTGACGCTGTGACATTCTTCAACTGCGATCTGAGGATGACCCCGGACCTCTCGGGAAATATGGGTGAAATGATCCTTGAGACCTTCGGATCGGCCTGGGACCTGATCCATATAAATCTCTGGGATAATCGTTCCCCATGGTTCCTCCTCTATCTGTATCTGGCAGCATCCCTGACGGCAGCCCTTGCACCCTCGAAACAGGATTTCATCAACGCATTTGTCGGCCTTATCGTGATCATACTGCTCGTCGGCGGTTGGGCATTGGTCCTCGATCTGCTGCTCGAGAACTGGCATGCACCTGTAGCCACCTTCCTTGTCGATCTCTTCAGCTGGGTGGTGGCGGTCGGACTTGTCATGTCCATCTTCGGCCTCCTCATCGGGCTCCCCTTCCTGTTGATCAAGAAGGTCTATCAATGGCAAAAGGCATACGAGAAGCAGAGGAAGAAGGAAAAGGAAAGGGAAAATGCCAGAAAGAAGAAACAGAAGGAAGAGGATAAAAGAGAGAAAAAGGAAGAGAAGAAGAGGTCCAAGGAGATCGAAAGACAGAAAAAAAAGCTGGAGAAGCTTGAAAGAGAGATAGACAAGGATACGGTCTCCGCAAGCGATGATGATATCTAAAGGCAAGATCGCTCTCTTCAAGTTCCGTTGATCATATTCAGGACCTTTGTTGGAACATCCCGGACAGGCAACCTTATCTGTTCGGCTGTATCCCGGAAACGTATTGTTACGGAGTCGTCCTCAATACTCTTATGATCTACTGTTATGGAGAAAGGAGTGCCTATCTCGTCCATCCTGGCATACCTGCGGCCTATTGACCCGGAATGGTCATAGTATGTGGTCAGGCCGAACCTCTTGAGGTCCTGTACGATACGCCTGGCGATATCGGACAGACCGTCCTTGTTCACAAGCGGGAATACCCCGCATTTTATGGGAGATATCTTGGGATCGAGCCGAAGGACCCTGTATGGCCCGACCTCTCCTTCCTCTTTTTCCCTCAGCGGGCTGCTTTCCATTTCCGTATAGGCGTGTTCCAAAACGGCCACCATCAACCTGTCGATACCGAAGGATGGCTCCACGACATGCGGTATGAATTTCTCGTGGGATGTCCTTTCCTCGATCTCCACAAGGTTTACGGCATCGATCGGCACCTCATTGGTGCCCTCTCCGGGCAGCTCCACCATCAAAGGCTCTCCCTTTTCCTTGTACCTTTTTACGTGAGATATATCAAGTTCCCCGAGAGCCTTCACGATCCTGGCGGTTTTTCCGCGAAATATGGGCCCCAGTACCTTCAGGTCAACCTCGATCTGCGTGGACCTCTGACAGACCGGCTCGGGCAGTTTCCTCCTGGCGGCGAGTTCCTCTCCGGAACCCTTCGAATGCTGGTTGAGGTCGTATGCGGACCTGTCTGCTATGCCGACCACCTCTATCCATCCGCTGGATAGTTCGACCTCGAGGTCCCAGCAGTCCCTTGCGTAATGAGCCATTTCGGAAGCAAGATGCTGTCGGAACCTCATACGGTCTTTCGGTATGCCTATTTTCAAAGCGAACGACATGGTAATTCCCATATGATGTGCAAGAACCTCGGAACATATCATACCGTTCTCGACAGCTTTCCCCAGTGTGACCTCCACTGTTGAACCTGGATCATTGTTCGGGACCGCCCTTACGGTGGTGTCCTTGAACCTTTCAAAGGGAGGGAAACCGTGAACGGCGGGGTCGAAAAAGAACTCTCCCTCCGCCATATGGAACTCACGAAGCCGGAGAATGCCCTGGCGGGGTGAGATCTCGTTGCGGAAACCCTTGCCGATCTGGGCAACGCCGAACGGCATTCTTTCCCGGTTCGTACGGTACAGAAGTGAGAAATCCATGAATATCGACTGTGCCGTTTCCGGTCGGAGGTAAGCTGTCTTTTCACCCCCGGACCCGATAGTCGTCCTGAACATCAGATTGAATTCCTCCACTTCACCCAGTTTTCCCCCGCAAACAGGGCATTCTATGTCATTTTCCCTCAGAGCACCTTCCAGTTCGTTCCGGCTCAATGTGTCCGGGATCTCCACCACTCCCTCCAGCAAGTGATCGGCCCTGAAGGCCGTGCTGCAATTCAAACATCTTGTCAGGTGGTCAGAAAATTTTTCAAGATGCCCCGAGGATTTGAAGGCTATCTCGGGAGCTATCGATGGGCAGTCCACCAGTAGATAATCTTCCGACACAATGAATATGTTCTTCCATACTGTCTCGATGTTATCGCAAAGCAGTGAACCCAATGGTCCAAGGTCGTAGAAACCCGCAACCCCGCCGTATATCCCATAGGAGGGCCAGAAGAAACCTCTCCTCTTCAATAATGAATAGAGGCCTTCCGTCATTGCGGGTTCTTTCCCCAACTTGAAGGAGGACATTCCATTCCTCTCCACCATGACATTACTGGGCGGCCATGGCCTGCTGTATATCTTCCTTCATCTTCTGAAGCGTGCTCTTTCTCTTTTCATGGAAACAGCCTTCACATCCAAGGTCCTTCTTCTCCTTGCATTTGTTGCAGGTCCTGTTCTCCTCATCTATAAGCTGGTTGATCCTGCTTTTTTCCGCCTTCAGGCTTTCCTTGCTGCGCTTCACCATTGGCACACCACCCCCCACAAGGAGGATTTCCATTAATAACCTTTAGGTATGGCGAAAACAAGCTCATCAATATCTATCCCAAGTTCATCCTCCAATTCTCTGTGCATCACAAGCATCCTGTCCGCTCCGGCATTTGCCCCTTTATCCCTCAGCTTCTTTTCAGCCTCAGCCAGGGTCCTTCTTTTTCGGCCGCTTACCAGGGAATCGGCATGACAGACGATCCTTTCCATGAGGGTTCCGGGAAGATGGTCCTCATCCGGGAGACCCAGCAGGATTGCTTCCGGGGCAGTTAAACCAGCTCCTATGTGGCAATGTATCATCCTGACCAAACGCTCATCCAGCTTCATCCTTCTGGCTATCCTTACCCCGTGCGTGACATGGTTTATCGAATGTGTCACGGACCTTCCGATATCATGGACCAAAAGTCCGGCCTCAAGAACTCCGGGATCGATATCCAGCTTCCTGTCCGGATGTTCCTTGATGGACCTTCTCACCATCTGGAGTCCGAGGTCACGTACCGCTTTTCCATGAAGGATGACAGGTCTTGAGCATCCGACCGCTTCAAGAAGCTCCAAACACAGCTTCGGGTCCGGAACGGGAGGCCAATTCCGGGAGATGGGGTCACCCGGGCTCGTGACATTCGATCCATGGGTTACGACGGTCTTCCCTCTTCTGTTTGGTTCTATTATCAGCTCTCCCCCCTGCATTTTCATGCTGAGTTCCTTTCCCTCAAGCACCCTGTCAAGAAAGAGGGCCAGGGCGGAGACCTCGGAATGTGGTTGGTTCCCCACACTGACATTGAAATGTGCCATATCATATACCTCTCTTGGCACTTTCTCTGCTCCAACGACCACAAGCAACTTCTCTTCGGGGTCCATCTCCTTCACCGCCTCATCCAGAGGCATCCCGTACATTGTGAGATGGATTATGGTCCCGTCCCATCCGTTCATTTTCTTCTTGAACGGGACACCGGAGCGTATGAAGAAATCACCTCCGAACTGTCTGTTCACTTTCGTCACGGTCCCTTCCAATACCGGATCCTTTCTATCTATATGAATGCCCCGGGCCCCAAAAGCCCTGGCTACCAGGGAAACGTGTGTTGTTATCCTCTTATCCCTTTCCGGTCTGTGGCCGATGCGCAGGACCTCGATATGCGGGAAACACGGACCTCTCTCCGTATTCATCCCTCAATCCTCCGTCTTGATCCTCTCTATCCTGTGACCCTTGTAGGTAAGTCTTCCCGATCTCTTCACAAGGCTTTTAAGCATCGTGGGCGTGAGACCCAGGTCCTTCACGAACTCCCCGGAGAAAGTACCTTCATCCCCTACCCTGTCGTATACTTTCTGCTCTATCTTCATGAACTCTTCTTCGTCCATTGCCGTTATGTAGAGAACATCCGATATCTCTGTTATCTGGGCAGATGTGTTGATGTGTACCGAAACATAGTATGTGTGGTAGATCTTCTCCTTGTTGAACTGGGAGTCGATCTGCCATGAGGTCTCGACCAGCTTCATCTTCTCGAAGAACGACAGGGCTTCGACACCTACATGACCATATCTCTCCTCCACGGACTTCATGGTCACCCAACCATTGGCACATTCCTGGAAGATATCCTTCTTCGTCGGTGAGTCCATGGCCCTAAGCAGAGAAACGAGGTCTGTGGGTTCGTTGATAACCTTTATACGCTTCATTGGGGACTGTGGGTTATCAATTGTTCGATTATAAATCATTTACTCAAGGAAAAATCCTGGAAAAATGACCCAATTCATAATATTTACAGTCCAATAAGACCTGAAAGGTCATGACATTCCTTAACTTCCCGGCCTGTATGGAAAACCTATTTATATGAATTCCATCATCAACCCGATGAACAGGGTTATCCAGACCGAATGGATACGTCCTCAAATCACAATATCACGATCACTCAAAGACCATCCCGCAGGACCGGGATGGAATTCGGTGGAAATATCGACCTGAATGCTCGGGGATATCGCCGGGGGTTGAAATTGGTTTTGTGTCTGGAGAACCCTTTCAGGAAGATGAACAAATACGTAACATGAAGGTGAAAAAAATGAACCTCGATCCAGCTACAACAAAATATCTTATCGAAGCAAAGCTCGTTGCCGAAGGAGTTGTGGAGAAACCTGACGTTGTCGGGGCCATCTTCGGACAGACAGAGGGGCTGCTCGGAGACGAGCTCGACCTTCGCGACCTCCAGAAGACCGGCAGAATGGGAAGGATAGAAGTGGATATAACCTCCAAGAAGGGGAAATCCGAGGGAACGGTCCTTATACCTTCGAGCCTCGATCAGGTGGAGACAGCCATCCTGGCAGCAGCCCTCGAGACCATAGACAGGATAGGCCCATGCAGGGCAAAGATCAACACATTGAAGATAGAGGATGTCAGGATACAGAAGAAGCAGAAGATCGTCGAGAGAGCAAAAGAGCTTCTCAGCGAACTGATGGACCAGGGGAAGACCGCCGGTCTTGACCTCACAGACACTGTACGCCAGGCAGCTCAGATCGATGAAGTTACCCTTTTCGGTGAGGACAAATGCCCCGCTGGACCCAATATCGAGACATCCGACGCTGTCATTGTCGTTGAGGGCAGGTCCGATGTGATCAACCTCCTCAAGTACGGGATCAAGAATACGATCGCTGTGGGCGGAACCAACATCCCCCCTACTGTCCAGAAGCTCAGCAACGAGAAGGTCGTAACCGCTTTCGTCGACGGGGACCGAGGCGGTGAGCTGATCCTGAAGGAGCTGTTCCAGGTCGCGGAAATAGACTTTGTTGCCCGGGCGCCGAAATCCCTAGAGGTCGAGGAGCTCACCCAGAAACAGATAATAAAGTCTCTCAGGAACAAGATGCCCATAGAACAGTACCTGGAGATGAACGATCTTCTGGATGACTTTCCAAGAAAGGAAGGCAACGGAAAGAGATTCGAAGAGAGAAAGGACATGACAGTTCGGAACAAGCAGGACAAGAGGGAGCCGCAACCTGTAAAACCTCAGCCACAGCAGCAGGAGAGGCCCAAAGCTCAACAGAGTGAGCCCATTCAGGCACCGCCACCCCTGAAACCCACGAAAGAAGTGGACCAGGTGCCTGTGGAGATAACAAGGTACCGGGATATCCTCAAGACCCTGTCCGGAACGCTGAAGGCCATGCTGATGAACGACAACGGTGAGGTCGTGCAGGAGATCGCCGTGAGGCAGCTTGCCGACACATTGAAATCCCCGCCTACCGGGATACATGCCGTCGTTTTCGACGGTATAATCTCCCAGAGGCTGCTTGATATCGCATCCGAACAGAAGATCAAATATCTCGTCGGATCGAAGAAGGGGAACCTTACCAAGGAACCCGAGGGAGTGCTCGTTCTCTCGAAGGACGATATCAATCAGTAAAAGGAAGAACCATTCTATACAACAGAAACACATGCGAACAGAATGGTGAAAGGATGACCCCCACACACCCTTCAAAGAGACAAGGGGCCGGGAAAAGCCCCATCAGCCCGAAGAGAGAGGTCCATGGGAAGCTCGAGGATGTGGAAGACACCTCCAAGGTAGTCATACCTGCGGACCCTCTGGACCGGGTCATAGGCCAGGAAGAGGCCGTGAGACTGGCCAAGGTCGCCGCCAAGCAGAGGAGACACCTGCTTCTCGTCGGGCCTCCGGGAACCGGAAAATCCATGATAGCCCAGGCCATGGCCGCTCATCTGCCCGGACCACAAACCCAGGTGTACGTTGTTTCGAACCCTGAATATCCGGAAAGACCATTCATACAGAAGAGGACACGCCTGGAGGTCGAGGAAGAGGAGAAGGCTTCCAGGAGGTCCATGGAAAAGCTGATCTCACCGGTGGATGCACCGGTCGATGTGGCGGAATCTCTGGGATTCAGATGCCCCAAATGCGGGACCTATTCCCCGAGGACCCAGACCGTATGCCCTAACTGTAATAATTTCAAGGGGCCGAAGAACGTACCAAGGGTAGCCAGCATAGACGTCAACACCAATATGAACAACTTCATGCAGGGGCTTGAGGACATGCTCAAGGCCACATTGAACACCCTTGGCGGGGAAAAGAACAGGGTCCAGACCACCAGATTGATCGACGGGAAGGAGGAAGTGGTCGTCTACGAGGCTGCCGGTTCGAAGATCCGGGTCCTCGACCAGAAGGCCCTTGAGACCAGGAGAGAGAAGGAAAAAGCCTCTCCCAAGAAGACCCTCATATCCCTCAAACGCAACAATTTCGTGATGGCCACCGGGGCATCCGAGACCGAACTCCTGGGTGACGTGAGGCACGACCCCTACGGCGGTCACAAGGGTCTGGGAACCCCCCCATTTGAACGGGTGGTCCCCGGAGCCATACATGAAGCGCACGAGGGTGTGCTCTTCATCGACGAACTCCCCCATCTCGGACATCTGCAGAGGTTCATTCTGACTGCGATGCAGGAGAAGAACTTCCCAATTTCCGGAAGGAATCCCCAGAGCGCAGGAGCCAGTGTCAAGGTGGACAACGTCCCCTGCGATTTCGTTTTCGTAGGGGCATGCAATATCCAGGACCTTCAACACATCATCTCGCCTCTCAGGTCAAGGGTGACCGGGTCCGGGTACGAGGTCCTGGTCGAGACCACCATGCCAGATACCGATGAGAACCGGAACAGGTTCGTTCAGTTCATAGCACAGGAGATACGGATGGATGGAAGGATACCCCATATGGACCGATCGGGTGTGAAGGCCGTTCTTAAAGAGGCAAAGAAGCGCGCTCTCCGGTCGGATGGGAAAAAGGCCTCGCTCACACTCAGGCTCCGCGACATGGGCGGTGTTATAAGAGCTGCAGGGGACTTCGCGGTATCGGCAGGGTCCGATCTGATAACAAGAGAGCATGTGGAAAAGGCCATCCGAAGGAGTCGACCCGCCGAGGACCAGATAAGGGAGAGGTTCGGTCATTATCAAGGGGGCCTCATGAAGGAGATGTCAGAATCCACCAGAATGCAGTACTCACCCTACAACTACTGGAATGAGAACAACGACGATCTGCTGGGATACGAATGAACAGGGAACGGGATCCTTCATGATGGATAAAGAGAACGAGAATTCCGAAGAATTGCAGATGCAGGGCGGGAATGAAGCCTCCGATATGGAGACAATGTCCGATCTCGATACATCTGGACCGAAGAAAGGAGCCATCCCGGATGGACCACCTGCCGAGGGTTCTTTTGATGCGATGGGTCAACCAAATACCGAGGACGGTCTGATCGGCGGGGAGAATCCACCTGCACCTGAAAAGGCAGGGCCCGAGGAAGGATCCGAAAAGGACCAGGTTAGCACCAGAGTACCTACAGAAAAGGCTGCCTTTTCCAAGATTGATAATATCCCGGACCCTCTTGAGGGTATGGATCTTCCATCAAGAAGGGAGATCGTGGAACAACTCGTATCCAAGCATTCCGATATGAGAATGAAATATCAAAAAGAAATGGACGAACTCGATATCAAGCCTCCCGAGATAATCGACCTGAAAGAGGGTGAAAGGTCCATCAGGGATACCATCAATGAAGAGGTCCAGGCCCTGAAGACCAGAAGAAGCGAACTTCGCGAGGCAAACAAAAAACTCAGGTCGGAGTTCTTCGATCTTCTTGAAAGGGAGGAGAGGTTGAAGGACCACAGAAAGGACGTCGAGATGTACTCGAACTTTTCCAGGGACCTCGAGTGGAAGCTTGAGACCGAGGCCATCACCATCGAGACCGAGAGGAGGCTTCTGGACGAGCTTCGAGAAACACTCAACAAGATGAGGTCCATCACGGAGGGATATACACCCGACGAGATCAAGGCCAGGTTGACCGAGATCCAGGAAGAGATCGGGACCAACCTCATGACGATAGAGGAGCTTCACAATGCACTTCTCGAGAAAGTGGAGGAGAGCAATGTACATCACGAAAGATACCTGGGAGCCAACAAGCAGATCAGGGAAAGGGAATCGCGCCGGGGGTGGCTGAAGCGAAGGATCGAACTTCATGCTGAAATGGAGACCTTCTGGAAAACACAGATGGACCAGGCCGCGAAGCTGGATGCCGAGGAATCATCCAGAACACTGGAAGACATCAGGAACCAGCTCATAAAGGTCTTCCAGCAAAGGGAGATCAACGATAAAGAGGAGCAGGAAAAGACCGACAAGGCACCAGATGCCTCACCCAGAAAAAAAAGAGGCCGAAAATTCGGGGGAACAAAGGTCGGAAAGAGTGATACTGGAAGACCCACTACTCCCACCGGAGAACAACCCGGAGAAAAGGGACCTTCAACACCCGGTGAGGGGGGTGATCCCTGATGCAGAACTTCGAGATCGCCGGAAAGATCAAAGAGCTCCGAGACAGGATCGGAGAGGTCAAGGAAGAGATAGAGATCCTGGACCTTCGCTTCCATAACAAGAACACCGAGGTGGAATCCTTTCGGGATAAGAGGGATGCCCTGAACCAGCAGGTGAAGGAGCTTTCCCAGAGACCCAGAGAGATCCTCGAGGAAAGAAAGGACGTATGGGGCAACATATCCGATACGAACGAGGAAAAGAAGAAGATATTCCGGGAGATGCAACCCTTCCTGCAGAGGATCGGCGAGTTGAGGAAGGTGAGGGATGACTTCAACGAGGCATCCCGCGGCACCCTTGACAGGCTCAAGGAGAACTACACATCCACCATGCAGAACCTGCTTGCTTCCGACATCAACCTCAAGAACGAGCTCTTTCTCTATCAGTACCTCTTCGAGCTTCGTGACAGACTTTTGATCAAGAAAGAGGCCGATTCCTATCACCGAAGGATCGTGAACATCAAGGAAGTGGACCTTGCCAAGTACAACGACCAGCTGAACCAGATGGAGGAGCAGATAGGAGAGCTCAAATCGCAGTCCCACGAAGGTCTCGAGACGGCCAAGGGCCTCTGGGTAAAAAGGGACGAGCTCAGGGATAAAGCACAGAAAGAGCATAAAGCCTTTATCGAGGGAACGAACCAGCTTCGAAACCTTAAAAAACAGATCTGGGAGAAGCGCAAGAAGATGCAGCAGCTTTACCGCCAGATCGACGAATGGAAGACGGAGTTCAAGAAATCCCCCGAGGAGAGAAAGAGAGCGGACAGGGGCAGGAAACAGGCCGAAGCTGTCGCAAAATACAAAAGAGGTGAAAAACTTTCACTGGATGAGCTCAGTCTCGTCATGGAATCCGGCGAGATGAAATAGGAGGTTGGTTCCCGTGGCAAGCGAGAAGAAGAACCGGATGCCGAAAAGACAGACAATGATCAGGATCGGCGCTCTTCTCGTTGTCGCGCTACTGCTCGCCGTGGTGCTTGGTGTGCTGTTTCTCGGAAAAAGGGAAGGGCCGGGGGTCGTCTATGACCCCTACTTGGAACTTCCCGACGATTTTATGTTGATCGTGGACTACCCCAGGTCCGATGAGGATTTGCTTTCGATCGCAGCCCTGACAAGCCTCCAGTTCAAGGATGGAAGATACCGCCCCCTGGTGGTATGCTCTCCGGAAGGAGGTCTATCCCGACAGGTCCTATACACATTGGATCATCTGGACATAGACCGGACCAAGCTTCTCTTCACGAACAAGGATGCCTCACGAACACGCATCAACACCCAGCTTGGGGATATCGAGGCTTCCACCGTTGCAGAGGATAACGTATTCCCCCTGACCTCTGATGTATCTTCCCGGTTCATCGGGTTCAGCGACCTGATGACGGTATCTTCATACGAGGAAGCACTCTGGGCAACGGCCTACGCCAAGAACAATGGTCTCTGCATCGTCAAAGGTGATGCGACATTCGCCGACCAGGGTTCGGCCCATGAGGAATTGAGGTCAAATGGAATAGCTTCCGATTATATCATCGTGACCAACCACAGGGACCTGGACCTGGAAACGCTCCACGGAACCCCCGATTACGATACCTATGATGACGCCTTCTTCACTCCGGCAATGTCGCTCATGACCGCCCAGATGGCCGCATATCATGATGCATATGTCATCACGAACACAACACCGCGGTCCAGTGTCGAATGGGAGCTGGATATGGAGCTCTCTCCGAACAGAAGAGCTGCGGGCGTTCTGGATGAGATAAGGAAGGTCAGCGGGGAGTACGGTACTCCTGAATACATAGCCATAACCGGTTCCGCTCCGGCTGTTCCCCAGTTCCTTGTCAGGTCAGGAGGGACGGAGGGGGACATAGTGAACTCGGATATCATTTACGGGTTCATTGACGCCGACCATTCAAGAATGGATGCCGGCGTTGGCCGGATCATCCAGTATGATGTTTCTCTTGCATCCAACCAGCTCTTGAAGACCTATCTGCTCGATGAGTTCTCCGAAACGGTGACCGTCGATTATCGTGATGTTGCCGGAGGGACCCATGAAAAGGAATGGAGGGCACATGGTGCATCGTTCTCCGGTTATGATATAACATACAAGAGGATGCAGGCAACACCAGGGCGGTGGATCTGTACAGATTTCGAAGAAGCAGGTTTCACCTATGATTATGTCGGACCTTTGAATACAGGGAACAAGGTCTTCGACGGGGTCATAAATTCGATGGAGAACGACCTGTCCGAGATATGCGAGGCCTCAGGCTACGTGGCCTACAGAGGACACGGTTCCGATACCGGATCTCTCTACGGGATAAGGGTCTACGGTCCCAACGGCGACGAGTACATGCTGAGATATACAGACTGCCAGGAAATGGACGTACCCCCTCAGATGGCCTTCTTCGTAAGCTGTCTGAACGGGAAGATATACGGACACGGACCCGGGACGGACCCCTCCTCGGACGTTTCCTTCGAGAACCTGTTCACCCTGAACTACCTGTCCGCTGGACCCGCAGTGCTCATAGGTGCCACCGAGGTAAGTTATTCCAACATCGGACAGGACCTTTATTCGATACCGGCAGAGTACCTTCCTTTCATCGACGATCACCAGTGGGACCACAACGATGCATGGTATGCCTTCGTATGGGACGGTATCCTGAACCATCCCGGAGAGCACGGGACCGCAGGAAAAGCTGTAAAGTGGTCCGAGAACCGTTACATGCAGTATCCCCCCAACAACCACCCCTCTCCCTTCGAACCAAACGGGGAGGTCGACTGGTACGAGGTCACATTCTTCTCATTGTACGGAGACCCCGCTTTCAGGCCGGCGGTGGACCCGAGTGGCGGTCCTGGGGATTTCGATCCCTGGCATAACGGCGCGGATGATATGTAACCTTTTAAATGAGGTGAACCTTCTCGTGTAAGGCCTATCGAAGGGGAATCCTGCCGATGAGAACTGCCAGTGAGATGTCGAACTTCGTATACAGGAAGCAAAGGGCTACCATTCGAACCGTTCTTATCAGGTTCGCTGTTCTTTTCCTGATCATTCTGTTCATCTCCACCATTGTATATCTGGACCGCACGGGGTACCGGGATTCAAAGGATGGGAACGTCTCTCTTTTCGATGCGGTCTATTTCACCGTGGTGTCCATAACAACCACCGGTTACGGGGATATAACCCCCGTAAGCACGGTGGCCCGTCTGATAGATACAGTGTTCATCACATTTGGAAGGGCTGCCATGTGGTTCGTAATTGTAGGTACGGCATACCAGTTCATTTTCGACAGGTACAGGGAGGCATATCTCATGAAAGCGATCCAGAAGGGTCTATCGGGCCATGTGATAATTGCGGGCTACTCGAGCACGGGCCGATCCGCTGCAACGGAGCTGATCGCTCAGGGAAGGAAGAAGAAACATATCGTCGTGATCACGACCGAACAGGACCATGCACAGGAGGCAGCAGAGGCGGGACACGTATCCATGATAGGGGACGCATCCAAAGAGATCAACCTAAAAAAAGCAGCGATCGATAAAGCTTCGGCGATCATCATCACCACAAGCAAGGATGACACGAACGTTCTCATCGCACTCACTGCTAAGTACCTGAACCCCGATATCAGGGTAATATCCAAGGTTGCGGACCTCGAGAATGTCAAACTGCTCGAGAAAAGCGGTGTGGATGTCATGATCGCCCCCGCGGTAACTTCAGGAAACCTTATGGCTACGGCCACGACCCAGCCGAATGTTGTGCATCTGCTGGAGGACCTGATGACCGCTGGTAAAGGTCTGTACATCCGCGAGAGGGAAGTGCGCAAGGAAGAGATCGGGCTCATACCGAAGAAACTGAAAGGGATCGCTGTAATGGGGATCGCCCGCAGTGGAAAGGTCATTGCAATTGGAGAGCTCGATGATCTTAAGCTCAAGAAAGATGACAGGATACTGTACATGGAGAGAAAATGAGAAGCTTTGGACCATTCTCGATCACCCGATGGTCCCTTCGGGAGAGATGACAAGATGAGTATAGTGAAATGGGCCCCGGAGCACCAAGACCTTCTATTGGACCGTGTACAGGAGGAGTTTTCGGGAGGAAAACCCGTGGTCCTGCCGACCGATACACTCTACGGTCTTGCTGCGCCCCTCTCCTCCACGAAGACCATAAGGGAGATATTCAGTATTAAGAAACGACCTCTTGAGCATACCCTGCCCCTAGCTCTTGGGGATATATCGATGATCGATGAGGTCGCCCTGATAAGCGGGTGGCAGAAGGATCTGATGAGAAGAGGTCTTCCTGGACCGGTAACGTTCATTGTCGAAATGAAGGGCAGGATGACGGAGCTCGTTTCCAGGGAGGGCACCATTGCGGTCAGGGTTCCTGCCCATCCGATCTTCCATCCCCTCACATTAAGATCTGGCCCACTTGCTCTGACGAGTGCGAACCTGCACGGATCGACGGACCTTCTGACGGCGGAAGGGATAGACATGCAGTTCAATGGTGATCTTCTGGTGATCGAGGATGACATATCGATAACCGGGACCGCTTCGGCGATCGTCGACCTGACACATGGTGCGGCCTCGGTCATCAGGGAAGGAAATCTTAATATGAAAGAGTTCATGGGGGAAGCTCATGGAGGATGACGGTCTTGAAAAATGGAAGGAGGCTGGCTCCATCGCTTCGAAAGCGCGGGAGCTGGGGGCGGGCCTTGTCGAGGAGGACGTGACCTACCTGGAGGTGGTGGAGACCGTGGAAGCTTATATTCTCGATCAGGGAGCCCAGGTCGCATTTCCAACGAACATTGCCGTGAACGATGTGGCTGCCCACTATACTCCCCGTCCCGGAGAGAAGACCCGGTTCAGATACGGGGACCTGGTGAAAGTTGATGTCGGGGCCCACATCGATGGATACATCGGCGATACCGCAAAGACCGTCGAGGTCGGATCGGCCACCTATACACAGCTGATCCAGGCTTCAAAAAAAGCACTGGAATCGGCCATAGAGGTCATAAGAGGCGGCATATCGTTATCGACGATAGGATCGATAGTCGAGAGGACGATGAACTCGATGGGTTTCAAACCCATAGTGAACCTGACTGGACACGGCATCGAAAGGTTTGATCTGCACGCTGGCATATCGGTCCCCAATTACGATGATAGGGGCAGGGAATTCCTGCCGGAAGGGACCGTCGTGGCGATAGAGCCTTTTGCGACCACGGGTGTGGGCGAGGTCAGATCGTATAAAAGATCGAACATTTACAGGATGGTGAGGGCGAGAGGCAGGCTAAAAGAGGAACAACGTCTGGCACTGGAAACCATACAGACCGGCAACCCTCACCTTCCGTTCTCCGAAAGATGGTTGGAAGAGCGGGTCCCTCGTGTAGAGAAGACACTGAAGGGACTTGTTAGAGCGGGGTCTGTCTACTCATATCCGATACTCAGAGAGGTATCGGGAGGTATGGTCTCCCAGTGGGAGCACACCCTTTACATCACCGATAAAGGCTGCAGGATCTTGACCTATTGAGGCAGGAAGTTGATACCTATGGAAGGTCCAGAAGAGTTCAGTTCCGTGACCTATGCGGGATCGGGCGTTGATATCGTGAAAGAGGGCAGGGCAATAAGGGGTTTGATATCTGCTTTGAAGTTCAGACGGGAGGGTTTAGGAGCGCTTGCGGACCTTGGAGGTCATTTCACCGGCATCGTTGATTTCGGTGAGCACTACCTATCGATGTGCACTGACGGCGTAGGGTCTAAATTGCTCATAGCCGAGGAATTGGGGAAATGGGACACTGTTGGTATCGACTGCATGGCAATGAACGTGAACGATGTTATCTGCATAGGAGCGGAACCCATTGCCTTTGTGGACTATATCGCCACCGCATCCCCGGACCCCGACATATTGCGGCACGTAGGGATCGGCCTTAATGAAGGGGCCATGCAGGCCAACCTGACGATCATCGGAGGAGAGACCGCCTCACTTCCCGATATCGTCCAGGGATTGGACCTTGCCGGCACATGTCTCGGGTTCGTCAAAAAGAACGAATTGATCCGGGGCGTCATGACATCACCGGGAGATGCCATCATCGGCTTCCCTTCATCAGGGTTGCATTCCAACGGTTTTTCTCTTGTCAGGAAGGTGATGAGGGACAATGATATATCATATATCAGCCCGCTCGAAGAGGTCATGGGAAGAAAGGAATGGAAGTACCGGAGCAAATACCCACATTACAAGGAAGAAGTGGAGAGATGGGCTGCGTCCGAGGGAACTTCCATCATAGGTGATATACTTCTCACTCCAACCAGGATATACGTCAAGGAGGTACTCGGGCTCCTCAAAGAGCTTCCTCCCGGATCGGTCCACGGCATGGCGAACATCACGGGAGGGGGCTTTCGGAACATCTCGAGGATAAGATCGGACGTTCTCTACGGGATAGACGAGCCCCTTGAAGTGCCGAATGTTTTCAGAATGCTTCAGGTGCTGGGCTCCATCGAAGAAAGAGAGATGTACCAGACATTGAACATGGGACTGGGTTTCGTCGTCATCGTCTCTCCCGAGGTCGAGGATGAGGCTATCAAACACCTTTCGGGGACCGGGGCAAGGAAGATAGGAAGGGTGGTACCCGGAAAGGGAGTGCTCATCGAACCCCCGGGAGTCCATTACGAGGGGTATGTCTGAACGGTTAAAAAGGTCCTGGGACCGCCGCTTGAACAATTCGCATCTGGCAATGCGGCATCATGTACACTAAAAAGAATAACTTACACACCCCTCATACAACGGACCGCATCGGATGTGTGATACAGTATGTGCATCGGGATATTATAAGACTTTTGTTCATTCCCCGTTCACAGGCCTACACATCTGTACAATGTCGAGGAGTAAACCCC
>JAFGJI010000049.1 GCA_016929175.1 Thermoplasmatota archaeon
ACCCTGAAGGTGAAATGGAGTTCGTTGAAGGAAGGCACCGGAGAGCTGTATGAAGGCAGCAAGAACGACGAGAAGGCGATGAAGGACTTCATAGGCAGGGCGGCCAGGAGAGAAGAGAAGGGCAACATGCTCAAGATGGAGCCCCAACAGATCATCGACAGGACAGGGGCCGAGGACCTCTGGCGGTCAGTGGTCCGCTTCATTTCTGAAGGCCGGACGCATCTGGGAAAGAGCATGGTTGGGGCGCCCGCGGGATGCCTTTCCATCGGTTTTTCCCCGGAGGAGATCGCACGCATCCATTTCCACCCGCACTTCGTATCTCCAAAACAGGTAAGGGCGGTGGAAACGGTACTCTCGAGATGCGACGACAGGGGAGAGCCTGATTTTTACAGGATCGATGTTGACAGGAAACCTTACTACGTTCCGTATTCAAGGGAGACCATATCATCTGTCAAAAAGCATATCGGGGTCCTCGAGGAGCTCAGGTCCGCCTATCTGGAACGGTGGGAGGATGATAAGGAGGAAGGGGGGAAAAGGACCCCGAAATTGAAGGTGGAGGACATATCCCAGGTGGAGCTCCCCGAAGAGCTCTCTGCCGAACTGGACCGTATATGCCGATGGGGGGTCTCCTACCTCGAGAACGGATTCTGGCCGTCAGAGGAGCGGGAACTTGGATACACGGACCTAGGAACAAGCGGGCCCTTCGGACTTGCGGGTACGAATATCAGGAGGCTTCACAGGTTCGATCTGGAGCGCTTCGTGGCTCACTTCACAATGGACGCTACATCCACGAAAAAGGGAGACCTGGCCTCCGGCCTTGTAACCTTCCTTCTGCTGCTCGGGAAGATAGACTGGAGGGATGCGAGCGAACTGGTGGTCAAGTTCAATATGGGGTCCGGCGGGCGAAGGTTCCATGAGAACTTCCCCCTTCATGTAATGAAGGTCGCAGAGAACCTTCCGGAAAATGTAGAAGTGAATGATGAAATGGGACGGGAGGACCTGACCGGTCTGGAGACCTACACCATCGATCCCTCCGATGCAAAGGACTTCGACGATGCTGTCTCCATCAGGAAAGAGGAAGGTCGGACCATGATATGGGTCCATATTGCCGACGTTTCCCATTATGTCAGGCCAGGCGACCTGATAGATGCCGAGGCCAGGTTCAGGTCGACCTCGGTCTATCTACCCACCCGCGTGATACCCATGCTCCCCCCCAGACTCTCGGAGGACCTGTGCTCCCTCAGGGAAGGGGTCAAGAGGCTTGCGCTGTCAACCCTCATGGTCTTCGATGAGGATCTTGAACTTTTACAATGGAGGCACTTTCCGTCCGTCATCATGGTCCGGGCAAACCTGGATTACGAACAGGTGAACGGGTGGATCGACGAGGGGAGGGAGCCGTTCATATCACTTCATCATGCCGCGGCCGCACTTGAAAAAAAAGGATCCAGGCTGAAGATCGAGACCCGCGAGAGGCGGGTCCGGTTCATGAACGGGTCAAACATCGAGATCGAACTCAAAAGCCCGACCAAGGCCACGAAGATGATAGAGGAACTCATGGTGGCCGCAAATGAATGCGCTGCAAGGTTTCTCGAAGATAGGGGTATCCCGACCCTCTTCAGGGTGCACCCGCTACCGGACAGGACCTCGGCCTCCAAGTTCAATGCCGCATGCGAAGC
The DNA here is from genome assembly GCA_016929175.1 of Thermoplasmatota archaeon. Classification (GTDB taxonomy): domain Archaea; phylum Thermoplasmatota; class Penumbrarchaeia; order Penumbrarchaeales; family Penumbrarchaeaceae; genus JAFGLL01. Next base: position 1,677 of record JAFGJI010000049.1, read on the forward strand.
CCTTGGTCTTGATATCATGATAGACCCCGATTGGGAGGCTGATGCCCGTAAACCGGAAGAGGGGCCAGGAGATCCCATGCTGAACGCCCTCCTGTCTGGAGGGAAGATCAGCTTCGGTGTGATCTCGGACCCGATCCGGCAGGGGTCCGGGGAGGTCCGTCCCCGGATCGGCCTTCCTTCAAGGGAAGTTATGGACAGGGCTGTGGGCTCCTACAACGAAGCACTTCAGGAGATCGGAGATCTTGCAGATGATACCATCAGGGAACTGCTGAACCTCAGGGTCCTGAGGACCCTCGGTCATGCATATTATTCCGTGGAAAATATCGGACATTTCGGTCTCGGGTCGATGAGCTACCTCCACTTCACGTCCCCCATAAGGAGATATCCCGACATACTCGCACACAGAGCTGTGAAGTCATGTCTGGATGAGGAGGGCATTGGGCCTGCGGTTGGCTGGAGTGCACCGGAAAGCGGGGAGCTGGAGGACCAGATGGAGCATACGAACGACATGGCGGACTCTGCAGAGGATTGGGAGCGGGACATGATCGATGTTGCACTTTCCACAAGGGCCAGGATGACGTTGGACATCCTCAAGGGCACACATTCGGGTACCGTGATATCCCTGACACCGGCCTCATGCTTCGTTCTCCTGGATGACGGTGTTACCGAGGGGAGGATCCCACTTCGCGATATGTCGCCCTATACGATGACCGTTGATGAGAACGAGAGCAAGGTGATAGTGGACCTGACGGGCGATGCTGCTTATGACCCGAGGTTCCGCCGGGAGATATCCCGGGGATGCAACGAGGCTGTATTCCTCAAACTCGGTGACCGCATCGGGTGCAGGATCTCCTCTGTATCGATAGCTTCGGGAAGGATCGATCTGCAGTTGGCGTCATAGTCAAGTACCGTTATCATTCTTCAAAATTGGGACGGTTATATTTAATTGATATGTTGTACTATACCGGCAGTTGGGTCAATATCTATACGAACAGCAGGTCTGCAAGGGGGATGCTAGATGATACTTCCGAAAGGAACCGTGGAATTCAAAATGACCGGCGGGGAGAATGCCGTGGAGGATGTGATCGGCCGCATCAAGTCCAATGACCTTACGGGATACGTACTGGTTCTTGGCAAACTCCGGAAGAACGATGAAGAATTGCAGGATGTCACGGGACAGCTTGTTTTCAAGAAGGGGGGTGCGGTTCTTTGCGAGACCGTCATTACTACTACATCAAAGAAGGGAAAGGAGGGCATATTCCCGCTCCTCAAGGCGATGATGATGCCTCAGAGCAGCATCGAGTTCAAATCGAAGATCGATGTGGACCCTCCACTTGCGTTCTTCAAGGAATGTTCCATAGACGATTCCATGATGGACATCGAAGTGTTCACGGAGAACATGAGGGCTGAGGAGGAAGAAAGAAGAAAAATGGAGGAGGAGAAACGGAGAAGGGAAGGGAGGAGGGCAGAGATAGAGGAAGGGGTAAGTGAATGGCTCAGCGAGGGATATGTCATCCCCAGTTTCCCGAATATCCTGAACGGAAGCTTCGAGGAGATGGATGATTGGTACAATGACCTCTGTCAGCGCATGGACCGTATCGACGGATACCATAAATGGCTCACCGAGATCGACGAGGTGGAAGTTGAGAAGCAGAAATTTGAGCTCATCGACCTGATGAAGAAACCCGAGGACATGCTGGCCATCGAGTCGGCAAGGACCAGGTTCCAGGACTCACTTCAGCTCGTCAAGGAGAAACGCGGCGAGATACAGAAATGGGTGAACCTCTGGAAGGAGGAGGGATACAACACCATCATCATCGAGGAGAAGCTTGAAGAGGACCTGACGACAGCATGGAATGCCATGGCCGAGTTCATGGACCATCTGCAGCATCTCAAAGACAGTAGGGAGGAGCTCGATAGCATCAAGGAAATGGACGGGGCAGAGGGATTCGGGCCTGAGATACGTGATATCGACCTACTGCTGAACGACCCCGACGAATTGGACCATATCAAGAGGTTGATCGAGAACCTCAAAAGCAGCATCATTGACGAGAAAATGAAAAAGGAAACACTCATGGACCAGGCCCGGGAGATGGAGTCGCAGGGATATTCCATGAATCCACTGAAGGACCTTGCAGGGGGCAGATTGAAGCCGCTTCAGGAGATGTTCAACCTGATGATGAACAACATCCAGAGGATCGCCGAGATGAAGGAGGAGCTCGGCGGGCTTGACAGACGCGACATTCCCGACGAGATCGACGATCTGATCAGCTCCGCCAGGGACCCGATGGACCTTGACAGCTACGAGGGGAGACTGATCGAGATCAAGGACCGTATCTCGGGTTTCGATGAGGCAAGGGAAGGGATCATGAGCGAACTTTGGGATCTTGAGAGAGAAGGATACGTCATTGACGACCTCGATGGGAAGGCGGAACTTTCCGTGGATGCTCTCAGCAGCTACAGAGATGAAGTTGTCACGAAGGTCTCCCTGCTCAGGGACCTTGCAGATAAGCTCCGGGAGCTGGACAGCAGATGGGTGCAGGATGAAATCGAGGAGGCTGAAACCGCCCTTCATGACCCGTCGCGGATCGAATGGCTGAAGGAGAGGATCGGCAGGATCCAGGAGAAGATAGATATCCGGGAGAAGAAGAGGATGGAGGTCAAGGATGACCTTGCTTCCTGGATGGAGGAGGGTTTCTCCGTCGAGAGGCTTCGGGAGGTCATAGAAGAGGACCTTCAACAGTTCATACCCGTATGGGAGGAATTTAAGGGAAGGATCGAAGGAGCAAGGGAACTTCTGGGTAAGCTCTCCGGCATGGATGTTAGATATTTCCGGAAAGAAGCCGGGGATGTGAAGGCTCTCATCAATGACCCCTTCGAACTTGATAATGCAAGGAGGTCCCTCGAGGAACTCGAGAAGACCCTTGAAAAGGACCACCGCCTCAGGAACGGCCTGCAAAAAAGGATGTCCGATCTGAAGAAGGAGGGGTGGTCCCTCAAGGGTATCGAAGGGATCCTGGACACCGAGCCGGAGAGGCTCGAGGATGTAATTGATGATATTGAATCAAAGGTAAGCAGGCTCTCGGGAGCTCTGGAAGAGATAGCGTCCTGGGACGAGATCGAGAAGAAGAACATGCAGGACCGCATCAAGGAGCTCAAGGAACGGCTCAGGGACCTTCAGGATATCGATGGAGCCCTTGACCTGTACAATGAACTGGATGCAATGGTCCGCTCCAACATGGACCGGAGGAAGAACATTGTAAGCACCCTCTCCAGGTGGGAGGATGCGGGCTACATGGTCGGGCCCGTTGCAGAACTGAAGGATGGGGATATCGAGGTCCTGTCGGATTCCTTCGAGGAGCTCAAGGAACGGATCATGGAGCTTCAGCAGATCCAGGAGGAGTTCGACTCGATGAACAGGAAGCACTTCCCGGGCGAATCGGAGGAGATCGAGTTCAGACTGAACGATCCCCAACTTCTTGAAGAGATCAGAAAAGATATCAAAGCTCTCAGGTCCAAGATAGACGCGGACCTGCAGACCCGCGAGGCATACCGCCGCAGGATCGAGGACTACATGGACCAGGGATTCCAGGGGGCCGAAAGGTTATCATCCTTCCTCGACGAGGAACTCGCCCTGGTCGATCTGGAGTTCAAGAACTTCGCAAAGGATGTCGACCAATTCCGGAAGCTCAAGGAGAAGGTCGGTTTCGTCTTCAGGATCGAGCAGAACGGTCCGGGAGAAGAGGACGAGGAGGAGTGATCAGACCTCCTCGCCGGATAGGATCACAAAGGCCGACCCATCATCGCACCTGATGATCCTCTCTCCCCCAAGGGGCTCATTGTGGATGCCTCTCGTCGATCCGGCAGGCAGTCTTTCTTTCTCGAGAGGCCATCTGAAGCCTTCGACGGTAACCGAGGAGGTTCCCACGGGTATTATGGACATGATCGCCCCTTCCTCGAGCTTCAATTCGGAACCGCTTCTGAGAAGGTAGAGATGCTCTGACCCTATCTTTACATCCACGGCTATCCCCTCTGGAACAAGAAAGGGAAGCATCACCGTGGAGAGGATATGGTCCAGACGACCTTCCTTTCCCCCGGTTATGGTGATGCTGGTGCTGCCCATCTCCAGTGCCACCCTCAAGGCGATCTCACCATCCGACATATCCTTATCCTCAGGATATCTCCTCACCTCCACCCCCCGGGATCTTGCCTCCTCAAGGAGGCGGTCCGATATGGAGTCCATGTCGCCAACCAGAATGTCCGCGTTGAGGCCGCTTTTACTTACTGCGGTATACCCCGAATCCGCGCATATGACGATGTCGTATGTTTCCTCATCATCGATGTCCGAGCCTGCAAGAACGATAAGGGCCCTCCTCCGCATGAAGGAGGTAACATCGTCGGCGTATATATGGTCTCATGGAAACAGTGATGACACTGAGTGGATCTTAAAAAGGATAAATGAGGGGAGGGGGCCTCAACCCCCCTCCCTGCTGTTCTCTCGGTCCACAGGGGGCACTCCCCGATAAAGGGACCTCAATCGTTCTTGTAGAGGTGGGGGAACCGCTCTTCCGGGAATTCCTTCTCCACCGGTCTGACCCGGCCCAGGAGCATGATCAGAGCGATCAGGATGATGGCCACGATCAGTATCACGATCAGTGCGATGATCACCACCAGAAGGGTGTTATCCTTCTCCTCCTTCTCCCTGGCATCCATTATTGTGGGGTCCCTTGATCCCTGGAGATATTCCTCGATGTTGGTGTCGCCGTCACCGTCGGTGTCATCCGCACCATCGAACTCGGCCATCCACCTGGGAACGCCGACGACGAGTTCGGTCTTGTCTTCATCGTATGCATAACGGTATTCCCAGTTATCCGGCAGTCCGTCCCCATCCGTGTCCGGGTTGTTCGGATCCGTACCGAGCCTGTACTCCTGAAGGTTCGTCAACAGGTCCCGATCGTAATCCCTCTGGGCATCATCAACGTTCTTGTCAAGGCTGTACTCGTCCTCCCACCAGTCCGGCATACCGTCACCGTCGCTGTCAAGGTCCGGGTCCTGTTCGATGATCTCGACAAGGAAGTGGTCGGAGGCGAAGTTGTCATAGGCGTCGAAGACCGTCAAGGTGATGTTGTAAGTGCCCACCTCCTCGAAGTAGTAGGACATCGTCTTCCCGTATCGAACGACATCCTCGTCGTCGAAGGTGATCGTCCACATGTACGACTTGATCCCGGTGTTATCGGTGGACCCCTGATCGGAGAACTTCATGACGGTCTCCTCACGGCCCTCGGCATCCGCCGGGGCCCTCACCACGGGGGCGAGAAGGTCAAGGACGCCGATCTCGTAAACAGCACTCGCATAGTTGCCCTCCGCATCCATTATGGTCAGGTAGATAGTAATGTTCCCTATGATGCCCACGAGGTCATATTCGAACGTGTCCTCAATGCCTGTTATCCTGGAGCTGTCGGGAAGGACCACAAGCCATGAGTAGGATACGATGCCAACGTTGTCCGTGGACCCCGATGCGTCAGCCACCAATCTGAGATGGTTCCCGATCTCGCCGGGCATATCGAGCACTATGACGGGATCATCGGCATCCCGGACATTTATACTGTGCGTGGTGTTCACGGTCGGGTTCACCCCATCGCTCACCTTGAGCTCGACAGTATACTCACCCACCTCGTGGAAGGTATACGCCACCTGGCTGCCTTCGAAGGGTTCTCCGTTGATCTCCCACTTGTAGTCCGTTATTCCCACATTGTCCATGGATCCTTCGGAGGTGAATACCACTTCCCTGTGCTGATATGTCTCATCAGGTCCCACAATTGCCGCAAAGGGCTGCTCGTCATCCACGACCTCAACGTCCACCTGTTCGGACGAGACCATGTTCATGGAGGTGTCGTGGACCGTGAAGTAGTAGGAGAAGTCACCCACGACATTGTTGGGCATGGTCACTTCCAGATAGTAGGTAATATCCATCACCATCATCGTGTGGTTCTCCCAATCTCCTCCTGGATACCTCAGGGAGACCACGACCTCCTCGATTCCGATATTGTCCGTAGCGTTCAGCTTGAGCATGAAGGACTCCCCGGTGGAGGCTTCCGTGTCCGACAGGTCGATCTCCAGAACGGGAAGGTCGTTGTCCGCCACAGGCACCATGTATATCTCGGTCGTGGCCCTGTTCCCCGGTTCGTCCATTGCTTCGATCCAGAAGAACAGGGGATCGAGCGCATGCGGGACGGATATCGTGCAGGAGTATGTATCCTCCGACACCGTCAGGTCCAGAAAGAGCGGCGTGTCCATTCCGAAAGAGTAGTAGAGCTTGGCATCGGTGATACCGATGTTGTCCGATATGGTTGCCGAAATGGAATATTCGTCCCCGGTGTAGGCGGTGCCTTCAGCGGTGACGCCGGTTATCTCGGGCAGCACGGCATCGAGGATATCGACGACATACACGACCTCGTTGATGTTCCCTCCCGGGGTATCGGTCGCCTTGAACTTGTAGGACATCGTACCCGGGGTGGACGGGATGTCGACCAGGTAATAGTATACATCAGGGGACAGAACGGACAGGGTCACCTCCCTGACCGTCGGATCGAATGAGAACCAGTATTCCATCTCAATGGATTCCAGTTCTATGTTGTCGATGATTATTGCCTTGATCGGGAAATCCTCCTCACCCGCCCTCACCACCTTCCTGGTCATATCGACTATATCGGGCTTATCGTTGTCCGAAAGGGTGACCGAGAAGTCTCCGGTCTGTATCCAGTTCCCCGAGGAATCTATTATGGTGAAGTTATATGTGATGGGTGCAAGTTTGTGCTCGAGGGTCACCAGTCTGTAGAAGTTGCCGGCCCCGGCGTCCGTCAGAGGGAGCGGAGGATAGGGAATACCGTTGAGATACTCCATGTGCAGGTAGACCGTCGAGATCTCTATGTTGTCTATGGCGTTGATGGTGAAGTTATGCGGATCTCCTGTTGTGCCGCTCGAGGGCGTGTTGTCGGCGTTGAAGATGGGGTCGTCGTTATCGTAGATCGGGCAGGACAGACCTCTATGCTCCATTATATTTCCCTGGTGGTCGGTGGAGTTGACCTGGAAGGTGAGCGGCCCCAGGCTGTTCGAACTGACGGTGAGGGAGGCGCTTTCCCATAGATAGGAGGTGGAATTGTAGGAAAGCGGCAGCGTCCACGAGTTCCCCCAGTCGTTGTTGTAGGAGTAGTTGACCGCGGCGCCCGCTATTGCCGTACCATCGATATTGTCGACGAATCGGAAGGAGAAATAGGTGGATTCCCCCGTAGTGGTCGAAGTGGGCGATATCACTGAGGTCAGGACCGGGGCGTCATTGTCCGAAACTGAGATGTTGAAGGTGCTGCTCGGACCTGATGACCAGTAGTTGCCGTCGTAGTCCATGAAATCGTAGTAATAATAAAGATTGTCCATGGAATTGCTCGGGATGTTGATGGTGGTTGTCCCGAGCTGGTTTGCACCGTATCCTCCCCCGCCGATCGATAAGGACCTCGAAGAGGGCGAACCTGTCCCGAACCAGTACACCACGTAGGCATATCCTATCCCGATGTTGTCGTTCATGGTTATCATTATATCGAAACGGTCCCCGGTCGTCCCCGCGGTGGGTGAGAGATCGTTCACCAGCGTCGGAGGCACATTGTCATACACATAAGTGTAGTAGGTCGGGGAGCGTCCCAGGTTCATCGAGAAATCGTATGCCTCGAAGTAGAAGTAGATGGTGTCCCAGTAGATGCTCACGTTCCCGACATAGTAGAAGGTATCCCCCGAGAAATGGTTCATCAGGACAGAGGTATAGCTTGGTGCACGGGGGTCCTTGTAATACAGTGTGACCGTCGAAGCGTTGTAAGCGACATTATCATAGACATCCACCGTCAGATTGAGCGGACTCCCCGTGACCGGCGGATATGGATTTGCACCTATGTTGGAGAATGTCGGGCCGATCCCGTCAAGGAGGGTCCTGGTAAATGTGGATGAATTGCCCCAGTTCCCGTGGTAGTCCTTAGCGGAGAAGCGGTAATACAGGGTGCCTATGCTGTTGGGCGCATTGGGGGAAGCCTCCAGGCTAACAAGCGACAGGGACACGTTCGTATGCGTCCCGGTCCCAGCCCAGTATTCCACGTAGGCGTCTACCAGCCATACGTTGTCGCTCATGTCCGCTTTGAAGCGGAAAGGCTGACCGCCGTATGCGACCGCGTCCGAACGGTCCGCGGTGATCGTCGGGGGAACGTCGTCGGCAAAGGCCGACCCGAGCTTGGAGACGACGACGTCGTAATACTGATACGATGTGTCATATGCGCCGCTCGTTGTCGGATAGCCCGAATAATAATTATACCCCGTGACATGCATGTTGTTGTACTTGTCAAGTGCCATCCCGCCGTACGGATATTCATAGCCTCCACTTCCCAGGTACGTGGAATATCCCAGCGAGTTCCCGTTGGAGCTTAGAT
>JAFGJI010000050.1 GCA_016929175.1 Thermoplasmatota archaeon
TATTCAAGATCATCAACAGCGAGATCAGGCACTGTCAGGGCGGGATCTTTGCAGATAACGCCTCGGTCACCATCAGGAACTCGAACCTGACATGGATTAACGAGTTCAGCATGATGGCTGTCAACGGAACGGTCCTGAACGCGACCTTCCTCAGGATCTCACACTCCCCCAGGGTGGGTATAATATCGGAGAACTCGAAAGTGAACCTGGATCGAGCTGTCTTTTCCGAGGTGGAGATGTCACTCGACCTTGGAAATTCCTCCATCGATGTGAGCAATACAACTCTGACGGGGCTCGGGTCCATATGTTCCAGGTTCAATTCCACAACAGGCACCATCCGGGATTCCAATTATTCTTCCATGGGAGGAGGGGATCTTCTCTTCTCAAGACCTGCAGGGTTCAGTTCCAACATATTGATCCTCAACAGCAGCTTCGATAACATCATCAATGAGGACCCCGGAGCGTATATCAGAGAGGGATATCGGTTCGATGTGCAGGTGATCACTAACGGACCATCACCTGCCGGATACAGCGAGGTCGAGATAAGGGACCGGACCTCGGCGACCGTCTTCCATGGTATCACCGGGGCAAACGGATGTATCAACGACATTCCCGTTGCCACCGCTGTCCACAATGTTACGGGCGGTTTCGAGCTCTCCCCCCACAACATAACCGTGGTCTATCAGGGTGCAACAAGATACGCCACGGTCGATGCTGCCCTGTTCCATTTCATACAGATCGAGGTAATCAGGTCAGAACCGGAAGTGATCATCGAACATCCTCTGGACAGCGAGTGGATCGACTCAAGGACCTTCCTTCTCACCGGAAGGGCGACCGACCTCAGACCGATAACCGATATTTGGATGTCCGTCGACGGAAGTCCCATGATGGAGGTCCCTCAGCCTTCGCCTTTCTCGATCCCCATTGAACTCTTCGAGGGCCCTCATACCATCCGGATATCTGCAATGAACGACGATGGGATCTACGGCAACGGCTCGGTCTCCTTCGGGATCGATACCATCGCCCCCGAGATCGTTGTTGATTCGCCTGTCTCTCCTTTCTTCACGAATCGTTCGAACGTCTGGATACAGGGGAGCTGTTCGATGGATTCCTCCCTTTTTATCAATGATGAAAAAATACCCCTGCAGATGGGTGCGTTCAAGACAATGGTCCTCCTCTCCGAAGGCGAGAACATCGTTTTTCTCAGAGCAGTGGATCGGGCGGGCAATTCCGATAGCGCACAGCTTGTGGTCAATTTCTATCCACAACCCCCGTCGATCGCTGTGTTCACCCCCATCAACGGAACTAGGACGAAAGAACGCGAGATCATGGTAAAAGGAGCTACCGACCTCGATACCGTGCACCTCTGGATCAACGGTATCGAGGCGGATCTCGACAGAGGGGAGTTCGAGGTCATCGTTGCATGCCCGGAGGAAGGCATCAACCACATAAGGATCATCGCCCAGGACCCGACCGGTTCGATAACGACCCGGGATATCATCGTGATAGTGGATACGACCCCCCCTGCCCTGACCATAACCGATGCACCCCCTCTCACCAACAAGTCCAGTGTAGTGATCAGAGGCATCACGGACAAGGGGGCCGTCGTAAACGTGAACAATCGACCGGTCGATGTCGAGAACGGGATATTCTCATCCATGATCGAACTGCTCGAAGGTATCAACAATATCTCAATAACTGCGAGCGACGACCTTGGCAACATCAGATGGGTCCACCGGATCATAGACCTGGACATGATCGCGCCGTTATTCGGATCCATCAACCCGGCAAGCGGTTCGGAGTTGACAAATCCCATCCTCCAGATCAGCGGGACGGTGTACGACGAGAACGGGATCCGCTCCGTCAGGATAAGGACCGGTGATGCGTCCTTCGAGGAGATATCCACAGAGGAGGAGTTCTCCTGCATAGTCCTTCTGAAGGCCGGGCAAAATATCATCGACCTTGAGGCAGAGGACAGGGCCGGGAACACGGTCCTCGAAAAGCTGTCCTATTCATACACACCAAAGGAGAGCCGGGACGACCTCGAGGCCCCAACGATCGTAATTACCGTCCCGCAGGCTAATACGACACTTTTCACGGGAAAGCACATGATCGAAGGCTGGGCGATGGACAACAGAGAGGTTGCCCTCGTATCCGTTCGTGTAGATGGGGGCGGGTGGATGACAGTCAACGGATCGAACAGCTGGAACATCGAGGTCGAATTCAGGACGGGCAAGATATACCTTATCGAAGCTAAAGCATCGGACCCATCTGGCAATGAGGAAACCGCCCGGGTCTGGGTAGTTGTCGTGGACAGATCGAACGGGGATCATGGGGGAAGCAACATCTCTTCACTTTCCGTTATTATCATCGTTGTGTTTGTCCTTTTACTCCTCATCGCCCTTGTCCTTTTTTACATTTCATTCACCGGTAAAAGAGAGAAGAGGGAGGAATACACCCCATCGCGGGAGAAAATACCGGGAGAGGGCAAGGGTGCAATGAACACTTCCGGGAAAGGGCCAATACCCCGACGCTTATCCGGACCGGGGAAAGAGAGGAATGGGGGCGACCACTCCCGGGAACGAATGAAGGACGCAGGAGAGGAGCGTGCGGGAGATCTGATGGACATCGAAGATATCTGAAGAGGAGGGTGGGCTTTCAGTGCAAATAAATATTCGTCCGTGTATTTGGGCCAAGCCGACGGTGATCTGATGGAACGCGACTTTGTCAGGATCTCAGATGTGAAAGTCTCCGGGAACCAGGGACTGGAAGTGAAGCTGAGGGGATGGGTTTACCGGACAAGGGGGAGCAACCGGATGCTCTTCATCGTCCTGAGGGATTCATCGGACATAATCCAGTGCGTTGGTTCGAGGGACGACCTCGGGGATGAGGTGTTCGAGACGGCCAGGGCATTGAACATAGAATCATCCATCTCGGTCATGGGGACCCTCAACGAGGACAAAAGAGCGCCCGGAGGCTACGAGCTGCACCTCAAGGCTGTCGAACCGGTCTCCCCTGCCGAAAGGTTCCCCATAACAAAGGACCAGTCCGAGGAGTTCCTCCGCGACAACAGACATCTCTGGCTCAGGTCCAGGAAGATGAACGCGATACTGAAGATCAGGTCCACCGTGACAGGGGCGATACACGAGTTCTTCCGCATGAGAGGTTATTACGAGTTCACGCCCCCCATACTGACACCGAACGCCGCGGAAGGGGGCTCCACCCTTTTCGAGGTGAAGTACTACGATCGGAAGATCTACATGACCCAGACCTGGCAGCTTTATGCGGAGGCCGCCATATTCTCACTGGAAAGGATATACGACGTCTCGCCTACGTTCAGGGCCGAAAAGTCAAAGACATCCCGGCATCTCAGCGAGTTCTGGATGGCGGAGATGGAAGCTGCATGGATGAGCTACCGTCAGGCTATCGAGGTGGCGATCGAGGAGGTCAGGTTCATAATCGCGAAAGTGCTAGAAAAGAACAGGAACGAGCTCGAGATACTCGAGGCGGACACTTCACGGTTGGAGCCGCTGCTCTCAAAGGAATGGCCCGTGATCACCTACACTGAAGCGCTCAGGATATTGAAGGAGAAGATGGGGATGGACGTCACATGGGGGAAGGACCTGAGGACCATAGAGGAAGAAGCGTTGATGGAGAACTTCGACACTCCGGTCACCGTCCTCCAGTACCCGAAAGAAGCAATGGCCTTCTACAAACCGGTGGATCCGGAAGCGGATGCTCCAGGGCCGGTTGCGAAATGTTTCGATATGATAGCTCCGGAGGGTTACGGAGAGATCATCGGTGGTTCGGAGAGGGATACGGACGTGAGCGCCATCTCCGAAGCACTGGAGAGGGAGGGTGAAAAGGTCGAGAACTATGACTGGTACCTCGATCTGAGGAGGTATGGCTCCGTCCAGCATTCCGGATACGGTCTGGGGGTCGAAAGATTGATCGCATGGATCTGCAGGCTCGACAACATAAAGGACGCCATCCCTTTCCCGAGGACCCTTACGAGGGTGACCCCTTGAGCCTTTGGACCGTAAAGTAAATGCGTTTGTATGCGATAACAATAAATATTATCTTGAATAAAGGTATATGGACCTTGCCCACCGTTCCATTTTAGGAGTGTCCTGCATGCGCCGAAAGATCTTGTTGCTCCCCCTGATAACCATCCTTGCCCTCTCATTTTTGGTCCCATCCGTTCAGATAGTAAAGGGTGACCAAATGTACGTTTTCGGAGGATCGAGCGCCCCGACACGCGCATATTTCCAGGAGACCGAATCCAACAACAACTGGGCAACTGCGAACAGGATCCCGATAACATCCGGGAACAGGATGGAACTCCACGGCAACCTGTCCAGCGGGAACGACTTAGATTTCTACTATTTCACCATGAACGGGGGAGCCGGTCCGGTGGACCGGATCGAGATCGCTCCCACCTACATCAACGCTACCAGCCAGAGCGACTATTTCGTTGGTTGGTTCTGGGGCTTCTACCCGAACAATGCTATGTCAACTGCGGACAACAATGCACTATCTCTCGCGATAGAGATGTGGATACCTCAATGGACATGGCCGGTCCATATCGATGCATCCTACACCGGCAACTACGGTCTGCTCATAAGAGCAGCCGACCCAAGTACCTTTTCGGGAAAGATGGAATACAATTTCACCGTTTCGATGTCACCCGTTACCCCCAGGGATCCCACCAACGATGAGGGCAGCGCCCAGGAGGTCCCGAAAGGGTCCACCTCCATCTCGGGTGGTCTTTACACGGATGAGGACCTTTTCGACTGGTACCATGTAACTGCTCCACACGACATTCATCCGACGGTTTTGGACCTGACATTCTCACTTACCAACCCTTCCCATGACTCTAATGACGGAATATATGACTGGGGTGTCGAGGTCGATCTGTTTGTGAAATGGGATTCCAGATCCTCACCGGGCACCTTTCAACCTATGCAAAGATACAGGATCGCACTCTCATCGCGTACACTGTTCTTAAGCAACGGTTGTTCACCGAGCCCGTTCTCCCTGAAGCTCGAAAAGAATTGTACCGAGATGTATTTCGGGTTCATGATACAGTCCTTCGGGATCGATTCCCGAGGTAACCGAATGTACAACACACTATCCGGATCGGTTTCCACGAGCCTCAATGTGAACCTGTATGCAAATATCCCCAACCAGAGACCCCAGCTCCTCAATGCAAGCGTGGACAGGCCTGTCGGGGTCTCATCCGATATCTTCACCTTCTCGGTGATCTACAGGGAGATCCAGAACGAGAGCGCGCAGTTCGTGGAGCTCTGGAAGAACGGCGAACCTTTCAAATTGCTTTCCCCTGACGCCCAAAGCGGTGAGAATTACATCTCGGGAGTAGTTTATGAAACCACGGTCACCGGGTCCCAGATCGGCCCGGATGGAGATTACCGCTTCAACATATCCGCAACCGACGGAAAGGATTGGGCCGTTGATCCCCCAAGCGGTGTCAGGACATTCAATGTACGTATAGATAACAACCTTCCCCCTCAATCGAACTTCGGGGACAAGTACGTTTTCAAGACCATCGAGGATTCCGATCCGGCATGGATACCGCTCGACACGGTCTTCACGGACCCTGATATCGATACGGAGCTCACCTACACTCTTCTCCATCCCGACGGGACCTTCAAAGGTTACATTTACACCATCGATGAGGAGGATTTCAAGGCTTCGCTCGTGAACAACGGGACGCTGTTGGCCCCCGAGTGGAGACTGGTGGTTGAACCTGAAGAGAACGTGAACGGTCAGATACACGTTGTTGTCAATGCCACGGACAACGCTGTTTTCCCACGCTCCGTAGAGGTCAATTTCACTATCGACATAAAACCCGTGAACGACCCTCCCGTGATCAAGAGAGTTGGATCCATCGACACGACCAAGTTCAAGACCGCCGAATTCTACAATCTGGAACAGGGAGAGTTGGAGGAACTGACGATCATTGCCGAGGACATCGATAATGGGGATGTCCTCAAGTTCTCATGGGACATTGGGGAGAAGCTATACTCTTCCCGCAGGGGAACAAATTTTGACTGGAACCAATCCACGGGGGACCTCTGGTTCACAACAACGGACGGTGATGTCCCCGGTTTCGAAACGACCATCACGGTTTCCGACGGGAAGGGTGGCACCGATTCGGTGGTCGTGAACTTCGAGATAGATAATATCAACGATCCCCCCACGATCAAGGTCCCCTCATACCGGTCCACGATCGAGGGGGAGTATCTCTACATAAATCCAACCTACAGCGATCCGGACCTTGATTCGGGTGACATCATCACCTTCACCTACACGATGGGCGCTCTGGAGAGCGTGACCCCTTCAAACGCGATCGAATTCTCGCAGACAACAGGCCGCCTTGTGCTCAAGGCCGTTTCCGACAAGATGAACGGAGAATGGGAGATCAACATCACCGTTGTGGACCTATATGGTCTCTCCGACTGGGGGATCTGCAGAATAACCATTGAAAATGTGAACGACCCTCCTGTTGCCTATCCGATCAATCTGGAGCAGCTCGACGAGAATCTGACCGTGATCTTCCATACGCTCGAAGCAGAGGATGAGGACGGAGAAGATACCCTTACTTACATCTGGGAGTTCGGGGACGGTTCGGATCCTGAGGAGGGTGTCAACCTGAGGGACATATCCCATACCTTCCCTGGTTCCGGAGCGTACACCGTTACATTGACCGTGTTCGACGGGGAATCATATTCCGAGATAAGGGAGACCATCGTAACGGTCACCTCACCTCCCGAGGACCCCGATCCCGACAGGGACGGTATGTCAACGGATTGGGAATTGAGGTTCGGTCTTGATCCATATGATCCGACCGATGCGGAGATGGACTATGACAGTGATGGTCTGACAAACCTGCAGGAATATGAGTATTCCATGCGTAAAGGGGTCTACCTGAACCCATGGAACCCTGATTCCGACGGTGATGGGTTCAAGGACGGGGAGGAAGTGGAGAAGAACTATGATCCCATGGATGCCAGTTTGCACCCTGAGGAATCATACGAGACCCTGTCGCTACTTCTCTGGTTGGGAGTGATCGTCGCCATCCTTCTGATGGTCATGGCCGGTATCGTCTTCATGATCTTGAAATTAAGGAACAGACCCAAGGCTTTTGCCACACCTGCATTTCCGGCCATGCAAACATATCCTGAACTCGGGGAAGCATATTACGAGCAGTTCCCACCAGCCACCACGGGATATCTCCCACCCTATCAGGACCAGGGACCTTTCCAGGATACAACATGGCCTGCAGAACAGGATGAGGGATACTGGCAACAGACCGATCAGCAGCTTCCTTCCGAACCTCAAATGGAACAACCCGATGGACCCGCACCTGAGGAGGCATTCCCGTACTTCGGAGATGATATTTCGGAGCCTCCCGTGGAA
>JAFGJI010000051.1 GCA_016929175.1 Thermoplasmatota archaeon
ACAGGACCTATATCGGTTATTCTCCCGCAGATGTCGGCAGCCCCATGGACGGGAAATCGGTTCCCGGCTTCCCGGGAAATCTCCAGAACCTTGCTCCCATGCAGGGTTGGAACATGACCCACTGGAAGCTTGTCTACAAGACCTACTACTACAGCGAGAAGGACGAGGCCAACGCTTCCTACCCGGATGATTACAAACCCATGGAATACAAGAAAGCGGTGGATATGTATAACGCCAAAGGCGGGGATATCAAATCCGGTCTCGGACAGGGTGTGTTCTATCTCAAATACTACGACGGGGCGATCGTCTCCGGACGCGTCAGGACCGAAAGGGGGGTAGGAGTTCCCGGGGTGAGGGTTACGGTGCTTGACGATTACAGCATCCCCCACGGCAATGTGATCACGGGCCCCAACGGAGAGTACAGTCTGATAGCACCTCCCGGAAGGGCGAACATCGTGGTCACGGAGGGAGATCTCTCGAACCAGTACGATCTCCTGTACCAGTTCCAGATAGACCAGTCCACAGGCCAGCCTTCCACACTCCTCAACAGCACGGTGCTCACAATATCCGATGATCTTGCAATGAGGATAGTCGACGGAGGGAGGGTCAACAGGGACCTCGTAATATCAGGAAAGACATTGTCCGGAAAGATCTACTGGGACCTCAACGGGGATTCCACCTATGTCAACACCGATGATGAGTTGATAACAAGAGGTGAGGTACGTTTCGAGCTGGAGGGGTCGAGCAAGATTTACGGACCCTTCGAGCTGAATGAGGACGGAACATACAGGTTCGAGGACATGGTCCCCGGCCTGTACGATATCATATACACCTATGGTGACAAGGAAGAGACCCTGATAGAGGCATACAAGGTGGATGTCTCCGGCGGATCAACAAAGGACATCAGGATAGACAATACCGTTGTGGGGGGCAAGGTCGCTCTCGAGAGCGGTCTGCCAGCACAGGAGCAGACCATCATCATCGAGGACCCAGAGGGTGAAGAGCATACGATCCGGACTGACCTGTCGGGGAATTTTTCCATTGACAGGCTCTTCCCCGGGGTCTACCATCTCCGGGTCGCCAACCCGTCATTCACCCACACACCCATAACCTTCGATCTGGACCAGGGTGACAATCTCACCTACAATATCACTCTCCTGCCGAGGGGCGACCTGGCGATCAAGGTGTATTACCCCGCAGGGTTGAGGCCCTCCGGCATATCTCCGAGCGGAGCGGCCTCCGGCGCAATAATCCGGATATCGGATGCGGTCAACGGGTCCCTGGAGATGTCGAAGTTCCTTGACGAACAGGGCCAGATAGAACTCGTCCTGCCCATCGGGACATATGATGTTCACATATATTCCGTGGAACGGGACCAGTACTGGTCCTTCATAGGCCAGATGGAGGTTCTGTGGAAGGAGAGCATCCGAAGGACGATCACCCTCGATCCGGCAATCCGGGTAAACGGCACCCTTACGAAACTCGCCGGTTCGCCCATGAACGAGACCACGATGCTGTTTTCGAGGCAGTCGGATGGGGCGAGTGTCAAGATCAGGACCAACAGCGAGGGCCACTACAATGCAATAATACCCAGGGCGGATTACACGGTAAGGGTCCAGAACACAACCGTTCCGGGGAACGTTACCTATTTCCACCTTCAGGACGTTCTCAAACCGGTCAGGGGAAACCTTGTCCGCCTGGATATACAGGCGGAGAAGACCGCCCTCGTCAGGGGACGTGTGTACTGGGACAGGGATATGGACCGGGAATACGGCCAAGGCGGGGACGGAGGCGATTTTGGCCTTGTGGATGAAGGTTTCGAGAATGTGGATGTCCTGTTCGAACACCGGAACGGCACCATCGAGTTCAGGACCGGGTCCGAGGGGCAGTTCCTTGCCACTCTTCCCCCGGGTAAATATCTGATGAAGGTTGATATCGAAGGTTTCGAGCCTTTTACCAGAGAGGTCGATGTTCCAAACACACCCGATGTCATGAACTTCGGTCTGAACGGGACCGATGCCTTCCTTGAAGCCAGGGAGGTTCAGCTCCAGTTGAACTTCACCCAACCTTACTATGGCCAGTACTCGATACGGAACGACCCGCTTACCTCGACCGAGGTCGTCATCAGGGCCATGGAGCCATTCAGGGAGGATGAAGTGTGGATAAGGGAAACAGATGGGTCGGGCATCCTCACGGAAGCATTGAAACCCGGAGATTATTCCATCGAGATCACGGAGAGGATCGATGACGATGGCATCATCCATGTATCATCCCTGGTCCAGTCGGTATACGTCCCGCCCCTTGATGAGATGTTCTTCGCCGATCTCAGTGTGAGCCACGATGTGGAATACAAGGGCAGGGTCTATCTCGTGGAGAACTCCATTGTCAGGTATCCTCCAGAGATAGTGGTGAATTTCAACGCTATTCTGGGGCAGAGGGTAACAATATTCACGGACCAGACCGATTTCAACGGTGAATTCAGCGTTGCTGGCCCTGCGGGCGATTACATCATGGAGACGCATCAGGAGAGACCCGGAACACACTACCTCTACTGGGATGTACTGTCGCTCGACTGGAATTCGGAGTACCGGGATTTCGAGATGGTCCAGGCATTCCCCGTTTCGGGACGCGCCTCACCCTCTTTCCGTGGGATCGAGGACAGCGAGGTATTCTTCGAGAAGGACGGTCTCTGGGTAAGTGCCGAGCTGGACCCCGATGGGAGGTTTGATACCATACTCCTCCCTGGAGATTACGAGGCCAACTACACATTCCTGACGGTGGATGGCTCGCTGGGAGAGGATGTCCAGGTCAAATACATGCATTCATCCTCATTCAAGGTGGATGCCCCGATTTTCGAAATGCCTCTCGAGATAACAAAGCTCGTGGAGGTCAGGGGGGCGGTCTACTTTGATGAGAACAATGACAGGACGATACAGACCCATGAGAGAAAAGAGGGAGCGGTTGTAACCTTCACGGAGATCGACGGAAACGAGGCCCATTCCACAACATCCGATCTCAACGGGGACTACCGCATATTCCTGCCCTACACCGGGTTCCAGGTCAATGTGGAGCTCGAGGGATATCTCTCCTCACCCAGGGAAGATGTCAGGTACTACGACCTTCCCTATGAAGGTCTGGCCCTGTGGGACGTCCCCCTCATTCCCACCGATATCGAGGTCGATGGATACATCTTCGACGATGCAGACGGAGACGGTATCAGGGACGAGGGTGAAAGGGGCGTATCTGGAATGGAGATCATATTCACACCGATGGAAGGTCCAAATGTCCATTCCTTGACCGATGAAGCGGGAAGATTCACGGTATTTTTGCCACCCGAGATCTACAACGTTTACGGTCTCAGTTTCGAGAACGGGAGACCCTCCATGGGTTATCTCGATGAATTGAGGATAGACCTGGGAGACGAGATGACCGGACAGGAATGGCCCGCAGTTCCCGCGAGGAGGGTTTCAGGGACGGTATTCTACAGAGATACTGACGGAAGACTCTTCACGGACCCGCCCGTGGGCGAGGAAATAACGTTCTCCCGTACAGACGGCGGCAAGATAAAAACCACATATTCCGCAGGTACATACTACATCGACCTGCCTTACTATGATTACTATATCTCATCCAGGTTCACGGTGGTAGAATACGAGATGGATATGACCTACCGGATAAACGAACGGCTTACCTTCAATTCAACCACACAGGCCGCCGATATGGCGCTCGAGTTCGAGAAGGACAGGGACCACTCTTTCAAGATGGACCTGGTGAAGGATCATCAGCATGAGATCGACATGAGTTCGCAGGAGACGGTGAGGCTTGAATACTTCATCGAGAACGTGGGCAACGAGCCGTTTACCGTGGATGTATCGGTCAGCCAGAAACCTGAAGGCTGGACCGTGGAGTTCCCGGGGGGAGAGGATATCTCGCTGGAGATAGGAGAGC
>JAFGJI010000052.1 GCA_016929175.1 Thermoplasmatota archaeon
AGAAGTTCCGGGAGTAGTCCGTTTGCAATTCCAACGATCCTCCTTATTTCCCTTGCATATAATTGCTCCAGGTCCCTGAAGACCTCGGACCCTTTCGGTGCAAGCTCCGGTTTCTTGCCGACCATGCCACTGATAGCCCCTATATATTGATCGTAAGAATATATCCATATCCTTCCATCACCCTTGATCATCGCTTCCGGCAGACCGCTTTTCAGGGAATTGACCTCCGGAGATGATGATGGAAGGTACCTTTTTCTATTCATATAGCTCAGGAACGCCTGCATGATCGATCTCTCGAGCATCCAATAGACCGACCGGTATTCGTTTACCCGTGAAAGTAATGGCATCAGATCGGCTTCGAGCTCCTCAAGACCCATCTTCACGAACACACCTGTCATCTGAAGATGCGCCATCTCGATAAAGGGTGGGTCCCTGTCCAGTTTTGTCAGGACGCTGACGGTCCCGTCAAGGGACCTCAGGACCATCCTCAGCGTTCTGGTTCTGTCAGGAAGATCATCGATCATGGAGTTACCGGCCCTTTCTAATTTCTCATAGTTTAAAAAACCATCGGAGTATGAACGGGTGATCTGCCCTCCGTTACTGTTGTATGGACTGCTATCACCATCTATCAATGCTCCATATCATGTGGATAATTTATCCGGTGAACGAAGGGGTGCTTTACTATTATCGAGGGTGTGATGTGTTTTTTTGTGACACACGTTCTCCCATTGACCCGCCCATTAGTACAGGAAAAAGAACCCCTGCATGGAAGAATCCTTTTTCTGAAAAAAACGGTTGAATGGATTATTATACAAGAAATATGCTGTAATATGGCATACATAAATTCCATTGGAAATCGGGGTTGGAACGTTTAAATAGTCCCTCCGACGATTAAGAAAACAATAAATATCCGGGTGGTTTACTGCGGTTCACAAGGGATGCTCCGACATGGTGTCCGAGCCGGGTTGACGCATCGTGTTGCAGTATTACCAAGGGGATAAGGTGAAATATTGGGTAAACTGGCCAGTGATATTTTTGACATTTTGGACCTCGGAGGTCGTATCTTCAAGAACCGGGAGGTACTGAGGTACTCCTACATTCCCGATACACTCCCGCACAGGGAGAGGGAGATAATGAACATAGCTAGTATATTGATCACATCCCTTGAAGGACACACTCCGTCAAATATCATGATCTACGGCATGACCGGAACGGGTAAGACCGTTGTTTCGAAATTGCTCATGAAAGCCCTCCAGGAAAAATCGGAAATGATGGATAGTAAAGTTCAAAAGTCATTTTTTAATGTGGATTCGACATTTCTGGGTGATGACATAGCTGCCGCCTTCTCGACGCTCTCAATTGTACTGGACTTCGATGAGATATATGGCAATGAACTTGCCCGGATACTGCATAAACCTGTAAAATGCATCTACATCAACTGCCAGCAGATGGATACCCAATACCGGGTCATGACACAGATCGCCAACCGCCTTGCTCCATTAAAGGAAGAAGATCGTCTTCCGGTCTCGGGTCTCCCGATCGATGAGGTGCACTGCAGGGTCCTGGAGAAGTTCGACTCATCAAACTCACTGATCATTATTTTCATGGACGAGATAGACAGGCTCATCTACAAATCGGGGGATGATATCCTCTATACCCTGACGAGGATCAACGAGGAGCTCCAGAAGAGCAAGGTCTCCATCATAGGTATTTCCAACAACCTTCGGTTCCTGGATTATCTCGATTCAAGGGTAAGGTCCTCCCTGGGAGCCGAGGAGCTCATCTTCGATCCGTATAATGCCAACCAGCTCCGGGACATACTGACACACAGGGCGGAAGAGGCTTTTTACTCCGAGGCCATCGATCACGATGTCATCTCCTACTGTGCCGCAATAGCCGCCCAGGAGAACGGCGATGCCAGAAAAGCCCTTGATCTTCTCAGGGTATCGGCGGAGCTTGCGGAAAGGGACCATTCACCCCGATTATCCGTTATATATGTGAAACAGGCCCAGAAGAAGATCGAGATGGACAGGGTAACCCAGGTGGTCCGAACGCTCCCGCTCCAGACCAAGATCGTGCTTTATTCCATTCTGCAGCAGAAGATAGGCGGGAGGATAAAGACCACGACCAAGGAGGTTGTCGAGACCTATTCCTTCTACGCTTCAAAGATGGACCTTACGGTACTCGGGCGTAGACAGGTCGTCAACCTCATGAACGAGCTCGACAAGCTAGGTCTCATACAGACCAAGGTGATATCCTTCGGCAGACACGGAAGGACAACGGTGGTCGAAGCGAACGTCCCCGGTACGGAGATCATCAACAATCTTCACAACGGTATCCTTTCGAAGCTCAAGGGGATCAAACCAAGGATGCTATACACCACCACTTTCTGATCTTTGAAGAACGTCCTGAAGGCGATAACGTGCTTCTTATCATTGCAGGACCGACGGCCGTCGGGAAGACCGAGACCGCCGAGTATATAGCAAGGAAGATCGGGGGCGAGATGATCTCTGCCGATTCCGGGACTCGTTACAGAAGAACTGTTATTGGAACTGGACGGGCCTTCCTGGCAAAAGATGTTCCTTATCACGCCATTGATTATCTGGACCCGCGGCATTATTCCAGTTCCCATGAATGGGTCATAAGGGCAAGGAAGGCCGTGGATGACATCATCTCCAGGGGAAGAACACCCATCATCTGCGGAGGAACGATGCATTTCATCGAATTGTTCATGAATGGAATGGATCCCTCTCCACCTCCGGACCAGGACATGAGAGCCTCTCTCAGGGATATCGAAAGAAGGACCGGACCAGGCGCCCTGCATAGCCTCCTTGAAACCCTCGATCCCGAAACCGCATCAAAAGTACATCCCAATGATATCGGCAGGACCATTAGATACATCGAAAGGGCACTCGGAGGACATGAGAACAGGAAGGTTCCTCCATATCGGGGGGATCATAGGTCATTCTTCCTGATCCGGGATAGGGAAACGCTCAACAGGCTCATTCGGGAGAGGACAGAGAAGATGATGCAAATAGGTTGGGTCGAGGAGGTCCAGATGCTTCTCGATGAAGGATACACCGGCGAGGCTCCCGGATTCATGTCCACGGGATACCGACATGTCCTCTCCATTATCCGGGAGGGGGTATCTGAAGAGAAAGCGACCGAAAGGATCAACAGGGACACCATCAACCTTTCCAGGAAGCAGATGAGATGGAGAGGAAGGCTCCGTGCAGGATTGATGCCTGACGATGGTGCAGGAGGTGACGGGACACCAGAAGAAAGGATACTTCAGCTTCTTGACAAGGAATAGAGGGTCTCTATCTGTTCGTTGAACTGTTTGAGTATGACGGTCCGACGGACCTTCTGTGTGGGTGTGAGTTCTCCCGTTTCCCAGGTCCATTCCTTTGAACCGATCAGGACCTTTTTAGGCTGCTCGTGGTGTGCGAAGTTTGCGGTCTCCTTCTTTACCACCTCTTCGAAGAACTTGTTGATAGAGGGCTGGTCGACAAGGTCCTGATAGCTCGTGTAATGGATGTTGTTCTGCTGGGCGTAATCCTCCAGCCTCTGGAAATCTGGAACGATTATCGCCGAACAGTGTGGTCTCTTGTCTCCGATGACCATCGCCTGGCTTATGTATTCCGAACTTACCAGCCTGTCCTCTATCGGAGCCGGTGGAACGTACTTACCGTTCGAGGTCTTTATGAGGTTCTTCTTTCTATCTGTGATCGTAAGATATCCATCCTCCGAAACCACACCTATGTCGCCCGTCGCAAACCATCCGTCCACGAAGGCCTCCTGCTCTGCATCGGGTCTGTTCCAGAAACCTTTCATCATCCCGGGACCTTTAATGAGGATCTCCCCGTCCTCCGCGATCCTGTAGCTCAACTCGGGTATGAACTCTCCAACGGTCCCTATCCTGCCTTTTCCGTTGCGATTGATGGAGATCAATGGGCCGGCCTCGGTCATCCCATAGGCCTCCAGTATCTCGAAGTTCATTGATCTGAAGAAGTTGGAGGTATCCTCTGACAGGGGAGCGCTCGAGGAAACGAAGAACCTGACCCTCCCCCCCAGTTTTGCCACCACCTTGTCGAAGACGAGCTTCTTTGCTATCCTGTACTTGATGGAGGTGATCGGACCGGTCTTACCATGAGAATATTTGCTTCCCACGCCGAGCGACCATTTGTATATTCCATATGAAAGAGCTCCCTTCGACCTGGCATTGTCCTCGACCTTGACCTTGAACTTCTCGAAAACCCTGGGGACCGCGGGAAAAACGGTTGGTCTTAGAACAAGAGAGTCATCCGCGATGGTCTCTATCGATTGAGCATAACCCACCGTGCCCCGTATTCTGATCAGCAGATAATTGATGATCCTCTCGAAGACATGCCCGATCGGAAGGAAGCTCATCTCGATATCTTTCTCGCTAATATCTATGACCTCGGCTATGTTCTCCACATTGGAGAGAAGCGACCCGTGTGTAAGTACCACACCCTTGGGAACACCCGTGGATCCCGATGTGTATATCAACGTTGCCACATCGTCGAGGGTCACCTTTTCTTTGAAATTCTCAAGGAGGCGCCTGTTCGCCCTTCCGAGGTCAAGGAATTCCATGAAGGTCATGGTATCCTCCCTCTTCCTGAATTCCTTCTCTATATCGAGGAGGATGACCTTCTCCACGGTCTTGAAATGTCCGTTATCCTTTGCGTCAAGGAACTTGGGTGCGTAGTTCCCGGCAACCAATACCAATCGTGAACCGGAATTATCCAGATTGAACTCGATCTCGTTGATGAGGAGCTTTTCGGGATCAGGTGTCACATAGTTGGAGACGTTTATCGCACCTATGCGCTGAACAGCGAGGTCCACCATCATCCATTCATACCTGTTGTTCGTGACGAATGCCACACGATCCCCTTTTCCGATCCCCATCGAAAGCAGTGCTGAGGCACAATCAAGGCTTCCCTGCCTCATGTCCCTGAAGGTCATGAAACCCCAATCTCCGGTCTGGATCTTGAACTGGACAAGTTTTTTATCGGGACAGGCCTCCACATTCTTTTCGAACATGTCGTATATGTTCTTGAAACCCGCCCTTTCAAGCCTTTTCGACCTTTCACGCGTTACCCGGGTACCTGCCAAGGATACCAACTCCATCCAACCGGAAGATAAGTAGAATTATCCAGGTTTATAATCGTTGCTAAAGTTCGAAAATTGAATATTAATAAATAGAGTATGAACATGTACAAAAACCCAAGATTACACAATTACAGGATCACAGTGGAATATCCATAGGATAATCAGTTTCCAAACCTTCCATTCATATATTCTCCATGTATTGGATATTTTTACAATTATTCCCGGTATATACTCAGTCGTAAAGGAACATCCAATAGTTCGTCAATAAGTGAACCGGTCGAAAATATCATCTGGCCAGCATCGTTATGTATCCGAGGGCGTATAATGAGCCCGATAATATTGGAAGGCAGGGACCGGGTTATGGATGACCTCGAAGGACCGTCGTTATGGTATCTCGACACGTTCCAGAAGAACCTCCGGATGAAGGATGAGGCCTCGAAGAGAAATATCTTTCTCCAGGTGCGTTCGATGGTCCGCAGGATCGCAAAGGATGACACATCCAAAGAGGATCTGGTAAAGAAGATGGGCGACCCTGCCAGATTGGGCATGGAGCTTTCCGCATCGAAAAATTGGTACATCGACCTGGGAAACCCTCTCTTTCCGGGAGTAGGGATCGAACCCTTTTTTTCGAGGAGGGGCAGGTTCCTGCTGATCGTGATGTTCCTGCTTGCCATTTCGATACCCGTTTTCATATTCTTTACAAAACCTGATGATGGATGGCTTCTTCCCGGTCTTCTGATGATATTCGTCGTTATATGGGCCCTTGGACTTTCCTTTCTGAACAGCTATCTGGGATATCTCGCAACGTTGTCACGTCTCAGAGGGAACGGCCTGAATGTAAGGTCCATGGGATACGGCGATCTTAGAAGGCACTCCCTCATCTTCGGGATCATATCCGTTGGGGTCTCCTTCGCGCTGGGAACCACATTCTTCATTGTTGACAACTCACTGCTGTCCATTTCCTTTCCTCTCTTCATTTCCACCGCGGCGGCATCGATCATTGCATGCAGAATGATGATCATCGAGGGGGGAAAGGTGCTCAACGGACCAAAAAGGCAATGAACTGCATATCACCATAAATAAAATATAAAACGGGCAATACTTACTGACCGATGGAGAATCTCTCATGGGAAGAAAGACCTCGACAGGATCGATCGTTCCTTTATTCCTTGTTATCATGCTGATATCGATGTCGATCGGCCCGGTCATCCAGGGTCTGACACCTCTTAAGATATCTTACCAGCAGAGGGCCGAGGTCCTGAGATCGATGGATGACAATATCTTTCCGCCGGGGGTTCCCGTCATTGAGAGAACGCTTGAAGTAAAATGGAGGCTGTCCCACGTAAAAGGGTCCAATATCCTGAAGCTTCTCGATTCCGCATCCGTACCCGGTGATCAGGGTGAGAACCATCAATTGATATGTGTGGACCTCAAGGTGGAGGGTGAACTCCAGGACATCATGGTCGAATTTGGCGGACCCGCTGAAGTTGAGGCAGTTCCGGAACCATATATCGTGCCCGGCTTGATCGGGACCGATCCGGGAGAGCCGCATCCGTTATGGAAAGGAAGGATGGAATGGGACATCCACCACGGGTTCGAGGTGATCGATCTTGGTCATGCGCGGGTCGATGGAGCATATAACCGCATCTATTCTGTGAGGATACACCCGGTGGACATGTACACCTCGGGAAGATGCATCATATTCCAGGACCTGACCCTGAGATATTCATGCTCCGACAGCAGATATTCTGTTGAAGAACCGGCCTTTCCTCTCTCCGGAAAGCCCCTGGGGAACACGAGTTACCTGATCATCACGCACAAGGACCTTGCGGCATCCCTGGAACGTCTGGTGAAATGGAAATCGCAGAAAGGGGTTTTTACAGAGCTGGTGACCACGGAGACCATATCATCGATGTACAGTGGAAAGGATCTTCAGGCAGAGGTCAGGTCCTACATCCAGGATATGGAGGCCGTTCACGATATCGATTACGTGCTCCTCGTTGGCGATGTGAACATGTTGAAGACGAGGAACAGTGTCAACCTGTATCCCTATACACCTTACGGTGAGCCGTCCACCTTCGCCTCGGATTCCTATTTTGCCTGCGTTGACGCAGGCACGTCCTGGAACAAGGACGGCGACAGTTCATACTGCGAGAGCGGAGAGCTTGATGATGCCATACCTGACCTGGCAGTGGGCAGGATCGCGTCCAACGACAAAGAACTGATATCCGACCTGGTGGAACACCTGATAGAGAGGGAGAGGAACTTCACATGGTATCCCCAGATGGGGTCGGCCATATTCATTGCGGGGGACCCCGATAACGTCCCCGGATATCCTCCGGATACCCTCGATCATTTCTGGGACACCTACGGCAAGCAGGTATTCACGGGAAGGGAGACCATCTACTATGATGGAAGCGGCACCCTTCCGTTCGGTTCCGCTTCCTTCAGGAATACCATAGGTAACAGGCACCAGGCAGCATGCTACTACAGCCATGGTACGCAGACCGGGCTTCCTGGCCTTTTCTCCAACAATCAGGTCACGTCTCTTTCAGACCAGGGACCGGAAGGGTCCTTTTTTACAATGGCCTGCCTGACCGGCTACTTCGACAGCAGCAGCACCGAATGCTTTGCCGAGGCCATGACAGAGACAAAGGACAAGGGTGTCCTTGGTTACATGGGATCGAGCAGGCTTGCGGTCGGTGAGATAGATACCATATACAGCGGCGACGCACCCGGACTGGAAGAGGATTACTGGAGGGCTGTCAGGAAGGCCGCTGAAGGTGGTATACGACCCACTGTCGGTGACATCTACCGTGAGGCACAGACCCACTTTTCTTCCACTTTCTATCCTTTCCCCAACGATTATTATGGATACTCATCACAGCGTACATTCCTCGAATACAACCTCTTCGGAGAGCCCGAGGCACCGCTCTTTTTTCACCCGCCCGAAAGGCTCGAGCTCGAATTCGAGCTTGTTGATGACAATACATTGACAGCAATGGTGACCAATTCTTCGGGAATGGCCGTGGAGAACGCCACAGTGACCCTCTACAGATATCTTGAACTGGGAGTGTCTGGGACCACCAATTCCACGGGCGAGGTGCGTATGAACATACCCGACTCGAACGGGGGTGTGGTCAATATCACGGCTTCCAAACCGGGGGACCTTCCGATCAATTACACGTTCGTTCTGCAGGATGAACTGGCACCCACACCGCTATATGAACTCGATCCCGACATTCCGGACGGTTTCCTGGACACCTACATCACAAGACCCCTGATCCGTCTATTCGGAGACGAGAAGGTCACGGTCGAGTTCAGTATCGACGGAGGGGAACTCCAGGTATTCCCTGATGATGTCTCGTTCCTGGGAGATGAAGGATATCACGAGGTCGAATTCAGGGTCATTGACCTTTCGGGACACGTATCCCAATGGAAAATGTTCAACTTCACGCTGGACCAGACACCGCCGGAGCTCCGGGTGACGACCGATCCCGCTTCCCCCGACGGATCGGATGGGTGGTTCATATCTCCTGTGACGGTGATGCTCGATTCATCGGAGGACCTTGCCATTTCCTACTACCGCGTGGACGATTCCGTGGAACAGGTCTACGAAGGTCCCTTCTTGCTTCACAATGGGATCCATGAGGTAACGATGCGGTCCTATGACCTGGCCGGAAATATGAATTCCACCGACTCCGTGATCAGGATCGATACGACCAGTCCCTATTCGATCCTTGAAACATCGCATGTTCCAGATGGTGAGAACGGGTACTATGTGACACTTCCGGTGATATCGATCAAAGCCTTTGACGAGAATGGAGGGACCCCGCAATACCGCTGGGACAACAGCTCATGGCAGAACTACACCTCACCCATCTATCCTCTCAAAGGTGTCCACAAACTGGATTACAGGGCCATGGACAGCACGGGGAACGTGGAGAAGAAAAATAATTTCCAATGGTTCCGGTATGATCCCGATCCTCCTGAAATGTACAGCAATATAACCCCGGAAAAACCGGACGGGAAGAATGATATCTATGTTTCCAAACCCATCGTCGAGCTCTTTGTGGACCCATCTGAGATCAGCCCCGTTCATATCCGTTACCATCTGGGTGCAAGCGACCAGGGGTTCAGCTGGACGGAGGACAGTCTTCCCTACATCGGACCGGTACTCGTCCCCGAAGGGAAATGGAGGTTGTACATGATGGCAGAGGATGAAGCGGGAAATCAGCATTTCCTGACCCCGCTCGAGTTCACGGTCGATACCACCAGACCCGAATTCACATGGAACATCACCCCTTCGGAGCCCGACGGGGACAATATGTGGTACGTATCGGCACCCGTACTTTCCCTGTCAAAGCTCACGGATGATTCAACGGCATACCTCATCCTGGATGGCGACGATGACCTGATGGGCTTGGATGGGAACATATCACTTCCGCCCGGTGAACATACGATCGTCCTGAGAGTATCCGATCCTGCCGGGAACACCCATCTCTCCTCTCCTTTCTCGTACAGGTTCGATGACCTGGACCCCGTTGCCGTCATCAACCTTGACCGGGTCACGTTCTTTGTTGATGAGATCATCGATCTGTCTGCGGGCGCATCATCGGACGAGAACGGGCCATTGCTGTTCATGTTCAGCCGCAGCGACGGTGGTTCGTCGCTCTGGGTGGATGAGGTCAATTGGACGTTCAGGTTCAACGGGACAGGGAACCACTCTGTCAATGTTACTGTCAAGGACCGGGCCGGAAGGATCTCCCGATCACGTGATGTCGAGATCCGGATAATCGAGAGACCCTCTCCCCCTCATTACGATGATCTTGCGATAGAACCGTTCGATCCCGATCCCTTCGATGATGCCGGATGGATAGATGCACGGTCAGAGCAGAAATTGTTCTTCAGGGGTGGTTTGTTCCTTCTTCTACTGATCATGATCACACTCTTTCTGGTCCTGCTGATACGCTGGAAGAGTATACCGGAGGTAGACTGGGAGGGCGATGATGACTGGTTGGACGAGGATTGGGTGGACATCGATATAGATGAGGAGGAAAAATCCGAGCCCGATGAACTCTTTTTCGAATAGCAACACATTTTTCTATAACCTTCATTTACTGGGGATCGTGAAGGTAAGGTGTTTCTCTGTAAAGCCCTTAAAGGCTGAAAAGGTGCGGCGCGCGCTCATTGAAAAAGGAGCCCTTCTCCACGAATTCCCCGTGATGAACGAGAAGGACCGGGTGATATTCCCTGTTCATGGAGACGCCGAATTGTCGCTACTGGAAGGGACCGGAGCAAATGTCCAGATTACCGAAAGGGAGATGACACCCAGAAAGGTCCGACCGAGGTCCTACAAGGAGCTGCTTGAACTCGATGACGCTCTGATGCCGCTCCTCCCATCGTCCTTCGACATTATAGGTGAGATCGCCATCGTGAAATTACCCGCGGAACTCGTTCCCCACAGGTTCGAGATAGGCGAGGGCCTCAGACAATTCAACAGGAACCTGCGGTCCGTTGCCCTGAACAGGGGTGTCAAGGGAGATCTCAGGATCATGGACCTAGAGGTCATATCCGGGGACGGCAACCTCGAGACGACCCATGTGGAGAACAACCTCAGGTTCAGGCTCGATCCATCCCTCGTGTATTTCTCGCCCCGACTTGCCACCGAAAGGATGAGGGTTGCCGAAATGGTGGAAGAGGAGAAGGTCCTTGACATGTTCGCAGGTGTCGGACCTTTCTCCATCACCATTGGCAGCCTTGGAAAGGCTGAGAGCATAGTGGGAATAGACCTCAATCCACACAGTATACGCTATTTCAACAACAATATACTCCTCAACTCTCTGGAGGACAGGGTGGAAACACATCTGGGAGATGCAAGGGACATCTCTGCGGTCCTCGGGCCTTTCGACAGGATAATAATGAACCTGCCCCACAACTCGATGGATTTCCTGGACGTGGCCTTGAGCTCCATGGACAGCGGGTACATCCACCTTTACCGCGTACTTGAGAACGATCTGATAATGGACGAGGTTCGGAATATGATGTCCATATCGAACGGATTGAACAGGAGAATGGAGATCACGATGATGAGGGATGTCCACAACTATTCTCCTACCCGATCCATGTTCGTATTCGATATCAGGGTCCACCCTTGATATCCCTTTTCCATATCGTCTTTCCTTGGTGAGATATCCTGATTACCCTGTGGAAAGGGACCATGCCCCCATGATCCAGCTCCATGAACGATCTTCCGATATGCGATATACTGGGGCCCTTTATCGAACCTGTGTCTCCGGGGGAGCCCCTGTCCTTGAATTCCACGGAGATATCCGAAAGACCATCACCGGACCACTTTTCCCGTAAAAGGATGTCCCGTGGATGACCTATCATCTGTAGGGCCTTCTTCTGAGAGAGCTTTTCTCCCACTTTGGCTCCTCGGAGGCGTTCTCGATCTTTTTCAGCCTGCTCTTGAGGGTGGTCTCATCCAGCCTGATAGGGCTCCAGAACTTCGCCCTGCAATTGTCGCATCTGACAGCGTCAGGCTCGACAGGTGACAGGCAGTTGGGGCATACAAAAGGCTCGGGTAGAAGTATTTCCCCGCAGTGAGGGCACTCCCTATCCCTGGGGTCCACCAAAGATCCGCAGTTGGGGCATTCGAACTCGTCCGGCCTCAATCTGCAGTGACAGCTGGGGCATTCCTGGTCAAAGGGATTTACCTCCTCATCGCATTCCGGGCAGAGGACCCTTCTCTTGTATAGAGCGGCCTCGATATCCTCATTGAAAGGAACGATCTCCCTTCCCCGCCTCCTGGGTCGTGCGATCTCGACGGCTTCGACCTCCCTCCTCCGATTGCTCAATATAATGTAGATCACGAATATGATGATGATGACCAGGAACATACCCCCGGCCAGCAGGTAGGCCTCTGTCTCCATTGTTCTTTCACCCCGTTTCGGAAGAGATAGAGCGCAATATGCAATTTAATTGTTTCGCAATCGGACCCGACCGCATGATCGGATGGATGGCTTCACGAAGCCCACCACAAGGTTTAATATACAAAGGTCAAATTCAAGTCACGGAGATGGTAATGGCCGATAGTGGAAAGGGCGGGTTCTCGAGCATCGGAGCCTATCTTCATCAGATCAACGTACTACTTTTCGAGAAGAACAAGAAGATCATGTACGTCGTTGCGCTGATAACCATTCCAGGTCTGACCGGCCTCGTCTTCAAACTCGAAGCGGATGACGCTGATATGCTCGGACGCGATCAGATAAATGACATTATAGCGATGCTTGAAGGAGGTGAAGGGTCCTGGGATTTTGCCCAGACCCGGGACTTCGAGCAGATGAGAGGTGTGACATCCCTCAGCGAATACGTCAGGGAAAGGGCAGGAACCGAGGTCCAGATAACTGCCGATAACGAGAAGGTGATCGAGAAGCTGATCATCACCATTACCTGGACGGATGAAATTGATCCGCCCGGGATGAGGTTGAGAAGATATCAGAACCAGCCGGATACCTTTTCGGCAACCCTTGTTTGGCCTGACGGTAACAATACATCCCTGGGCCAGACCGACACGGGAAGGATATCCTTCGATATGACCTTCTCAAAGCAGCAGATGGAAGAACTTTACGGCCTGGGGAATTTCAGGCTTGTTATCACCTGCATATCTGCAGGAGATTGGGAAGCCCGTTTAAGTGCAGGAATTCTCACGATGCCGGACAACGGCAATGATATCTCTGTCGAGATCGAGGAGGTCTACTGGGCACCTCCGGTCGAAGTGGAGTGAATCCTTTCATACGGATAGGATTATAATATTTGGACCCATGTTCGTCCCTTAACAACCATGCAGGGATAGCCAAGCGGTTAACGGCGCCGGACTTAAGATCCGGTCCTTAGTGGTTCGTCGGTTCGAATCCGGCTCCCTGCACTCATCCTGTTTGTGATAATTTGTTATTTGAAAACAAACAGGATCAGGGATGCATTTTCCGGATTCGAACTTGTTCCTGGGACTTTTGTGTTTTCCTACCACGAAAGTCGCAGGCCCGCACAATTCCGCAGGAATTACTGCTGGGCGGATCCGGCTCCCTGCACTCATCCTGTTCAGGTTAGTATTATATTTCAGGGAGTGCAATATACCTCCGGGGATTGTGAATGACACAGGGAAGTTCAGGAAAAACTCCAGGATGGATCATCGTGATCATCCTGGCCTCTGCCATCCTGGGGGTGATCATCATAGGGGTCGGGACCCTTGCCTTCTTCTGGATAACGGATCCCTCCCCGGATAGCGGCACCGAGGGAGAGACGGACCCGTTGAACCTCGAGGTGGTAGCCTACGGAGCGGACAACATCGTTATCATCACGGTCAATGAAGATCGGTTGGACTGGAACGAATACCGTGTCAACGTGATTGGAATGGATGTTTCCACCTCGAGCACGATAACCATGAAGGGCGAAACCGCGATGTTCTTCAATTATGACTTCGTCACCGGAGAGGAGCTTGATATCAGGGTCATCGAGATCGAGACCAATTACATTGCATGGAAGGGGACGTTAACTGCTGAATGATCCCGTGTTTCGTTGGTTTTTTATCAGGATGGCCGATCATTCCTTACGATATGCAGAATGAAAAATGATGTCTTGAGATCATTTTTCCCCGGTATACAAGAAAACCATCTCTCCCACTTCTACCCCAAGGTATTCTGCCACAACCTCGCATTTTGTCACCAGCAGGAAGAAAACCCCTTTCGCCTCGCTGAGCGATTCGAAGTTCCCCTGCCCCTTCGACAGGAATATATCCGCATCGGGGAACAGTGACAGATGTCTTGGTTTTATCCAGCCTTCATCAGGGAGATCCACCAGTTCGATGTATTCATCTGTCAGTCCAGCTTCCAGGGCGTCCTCCCTTGTGACATCGTTCAATAAAGGGATCCGTTTGACAACGGCCTTGAACCTGACCGAGGGATAGTATCTGTGAATGGTCCTCATCAGCAGATGATCAAAGACGACCTCTCCGGAATTATCAAGGAAGATCACAACATTGCGGGCAGAGCCCAGTTTTCGACGGAACAGGTCATGATCGTTGATCCTGAAACCGTTCTTCCTGGCCATGTGGAGCACCTCTTTGAGGTCCAGCATGTTCTTCGCCCCGTAATCCATCACGTTTCCGGCCATTGAAACAAGTATCGCATCGAAGATCGGATCTTTCCCGGAAAGGACCTCACTTTCGATCGCCCCGACCATTTCAAGCGCTTTTTTTGTTGAATTCTTCTTCAGCATGCAATAAGGGTCCGCCGATACGTTGAGCTCTATCATCCTGTTATGCATGGTAAGCGAGACATCAACAGGTGCCTGATCGTAACTCATGGATGAAAGAAGTGAGAGCATCTCCCTTACAACCTTCTCCTCTTCTTCGGAAGAGAGATCGGACCCTTCTATCTCACGGGTATATTGTTTGATAAAACATGACATGCATCGAAGGTCCATGAGCATTGGTTTTCACAGGGTTCGTTATAAGACCGATACTGATAAAACTTGCCTTTGGACAGGGATAGGAAAGATATATAATCCGTCCGTGTACTCCACTCGAAAAGAGTCTTTGGGGTGACCTGAAATGCATCTGTCCAGACGGATCCTCAACCTGCTAGTGGTAGTGCTTATGACCTCGGCACCCGTGGTCTTCATCTTCACTGGACAGTTGGACGGCTGCCCGGAAAAGGATACTCCGCCATCTAGGGCCAACCCGTGGAACCAGTTGGTTCCCGGAACCAAGATAATGCTGGCTCCCGGGAAGGTCTCAAACACATCTTATTATTATCCGGTTCCGATAGGCTCCACGGTACTATCGGCCAATTTTTCGTTCTCGAACATCCCCTATACCCAGGGTGGTACGGACTTTTCGAGGGACGCATGGCTCAATATAGGAGGAGATTCAAAGGAATATGTGTACGGGATCGCTGGAGAAGGCATATTCGGTTCTTGGGGCCTTCAGAACAGGACGGCGGGCGGAGAGACGGTCATCGAACAGGACGTGACAGAGACCACGATGATAAACGGTCGGTTCGTCCTTCCAAAGAATGCAACGTTGACATCCGCCACCATGGACATAACCGGATATCAGCGCAATGTCGAATGGAAGAACGATAACTTTGCCGGGACCGCCCGTGGAGAAATGGTCGGTTTCGAGGTCAGGGACATTGATGGAAAATACGTGGGGGTCGGTGATCCGGGCTTCTCGAGCAGTTCAGGCAGGGTCTTTCTGGTATACGGGAACCGAGATGCTCCACTCTCGACAACCCTGGTCTCCAAATCGGTCGCCGGAGGAGAGTTCGGCCATTCCATTTCAGAAGAGATCACGATCACGGGGGACAAGACCGCAAGATTCGCCGTTGGTGCCCCGGGCAATGATACGGTCAGGGGATATGTGGAGCTGATGGATATCAACACGGTGTATTCATCATTCCAGACGCTATATGGAAATCTCAGCGGCGACAGGTTCGGGGAAGCCCTGGCCGTGGGGGACATCGACGGGGACGGAGATAACGAACTGGTCGTTGGGGCGCCCCATGCGGACTCCGGAGTGGGGGCTGTCAATATCTATCATCTTGTCCTGAACCTCACCACCCAGGGATACGAATTCACTTTCATGGATGTCATCAATGGCTCCTCTTCCGATACCTCCTTCGGGAAGTTCATCTCCGTCGGAGACATGAACGGTGATACGAAGGATGACATTGCCGTCGCTTCCGACCAGGATGTGTATCTTTTCCATGGTGCTTCCACCTTCGACGTTTCCTATGATTCGAATTTCGACCCGCTTGTGTCCTTTCCCTCGAGCACCATTGAGGCCGTAAGTTTTCTTGGCATTCTCTCGGGTTCAGGAGGGGCATCTTTAGGAATTGGCCTCCCCGATACAAGCAGAGGATCGGTCCTTGTTTACCACGGAGGTGCATCTTACGACACGGATCCAGACGTTACCTTCACGGCTCCTAACGGGGTCAGCAATTTCGGACAGGACCTTGACGTCGGATACGATATCAACAGTGATGGCATCAATGATATCGCCATAGGAGCGCCCGGAGGTGGTCTGAACCGGGGTTTCACCGGCATATACTCCATATCCAGCGTTTCATCACCCATCAGTTCATGGACATCCTCGACCACGGATGATGGTTACGGATACTCGGTAGCTTTCGGGACCGATCTCAGGGGGGACGGCTACGGGGACCTGGTGGTCGGAGCACCCAAGACCTCCGATGTCGGCCGGGCCTGGATCCATGAGAGGTTCCCTTTATCGGAGGTCCCATCCAATACACCGGTAGTGTATATCGGAGGAGCGGAAGCCTGGAGCTATTCCGGAGAACATCTCACCGAAGGGTCGGTCGTAACAACATCAGACCTCTCTTCCGCCATGAATTCATTCCTTTCCACAGCTACACCATTCCTCTACACCCAATACGATAGCTACGTGTACCTCGATATCCAGGTCGGAATGGCAAGTTTCAAAGATCATGATGGGTCCAATCACTTCAAGATCGGGGATTTCGAACTCCTGTTCGATATGGAGCTGTCCACAGGAGAGATGGTACATATCTTCAACACCTGCCTTGACAGACCGGATGCCAACATCGACCACCAACTTGGCATGGTCAAGGTACCTGTGAGCTACGGAGGCTCGACAGAAGGAGGCGTCAGGATCGACGGGATAGAGGTCGTGGTCGACATGGTTCCTGAGATCGAAAGTTACCCCGGGATCGTTCACGTGGACGAGGATTCCCATACCACAGACGTTCTGGATCTATACCTTGTCTTCATTGATGATCTCACACAGGACAGCGATCTCGACTATCAGGCGGTGAACATTGGAGAGAATAGAACCCGTTCCACCTCGTATATCTTGGACGATCGATACCTTGCCGTGGACCTTCCGAACGGAACGGACAGCGCCAACTGGACAGGTACCATGGAGGTCACCCTTACGGCGACGGATGTGAACGGTGGCAGATCGCAGAACCTGGTTGTTCTCATACAGGTGGATCCGGTGAACGACCCACCAGCCATAACCACCCTTCCCACAGTCCAGATCCTGCAGGATTCGAAACTCCAGTACCTGCCCCACGCGGTCGACGATGAGGGTGATGATATCTATTATCTTCTGATGGATGCGCCCGAGAACATGACAGTGGACGAA
>JAFGJI010000053.1 GCA_016929175.1 Thermoplasmatota archaeon
CGTTCAACCGGTAATCCCTCCCGTACGGAACTGGTCCGAAGGAAAAGAACCCGCTTTCGTTTGCGAACACCTCAAAGAGCGGACCCGAACAATTGCTGAGTACCACAACTGCTTCCGGTATACCTACCGCGAACGGTCCCCCCTCTCCTAGAACACAACCCTCGAGTATTCCTGAGGTCCTGTTCTCCAGCCTCACATTCATCTCGAGGTCGTTCCAACCATTCGTTGTAAACGGCTCGCCAAGATATTCTTCGTACAGTTCGGTGGCCTCGACGCTCAATCGATGATCCCCCGCTGGAACCCTGAAAGCGAAACCCCCCATCTCGTCGGTCAACTGCCAATCGACGGGAAGGTGCTCATCATCCACAACGCGCTGTATCGTAACATTGACCCCTTCCATTATCGTACCGTCCCAGTTCGTGACCGCGCCCCATACCATGGCCTTGGGGACCAATTTCAGGATCAATCCGTCAAGGCCGTCCTCCGTTACCTCTATTTCCATTCGGTCCTGGATCGTTTCATTGCCGAACGTTATCCTGAATATGCCGGGGTAGGCGGGGAACGAGAACTCGCCAGTGGGCCCCGTGTCCGCTCCCCCCACAAAGTAGAGATCATGTGGGATATCATGAACCTCGATACTTCCCGTTACAGGTTCATCGTTACCGTCCACGAGGGTCCCGTTGATGAAGATATCGAACGGAGGGATCTTCTCCAACAGGAAATCGTATCTGTGGTCCGCCCTCGTACCAATTTCGATCCTGTCAATTATTGGGAAGTATCCTTCCGCGGAACAGTAAACGAAGGTCGTGTCCCTTCCCCAGAAACGGTAAAAACCATCAGAAACCGAACCTGTCCCCACCCAAGTTAGGGGGATCGCAGTCTCCGGCATCTCCGGTATGTAGCCGAAGGGGTCGAAATCTTCATCAACATCCTCGAGAAGTTTGAATGCATAGCCTATGGTTGACGCGCCCTGGACCGGAAGACCTGTCTCCTTCTCCTTGACAAAACCCCATATCTCTTCCATCGATGTTGTCGGGTACACGATAACATCATCCATCTGCCCCCCGCCCTCCGGTGCATACCAGGTCTTGACCGGCAGTGCCCATTCCGGCTGATAGGTATTGCCAATAAACAGCAAGTAAATATCGATCTCAACGGACGGAGCTCTGAACGACACTTTCCCATCCTCGTCTGAAACCAGATAGAGATAAACATAATCCCCCGCCATTTTATAATTGATACGAAGCATCTGGTAAGGGACGGGATCCCCCGTCTCATCCTTCAGATGGAAACAAACATCGTTAACCTCGGGCAGTTCGGGGTATCTATCGATATAGATCGTGACCTCGGTGGTTCCCGACGCCGTAACCTCCAGATCGTCCAGGTAACCCTCACCAAATTTACAGAATACGTCAACGGTACTGTAATGACCGGCCCTGGCCTTGCCAACATACTCCCCGTTAATATCCGCATATTTATAGAAAAGTGTGGAATAATCCGGTTCTGAATAATACATCGCTATCCTTGCACCCGGGACCTTGGCATCCGTGAGCCTGTCCTTCACCATGATCCTCACGTCACCTTCGATCACAGGAGGCTCCTCGATAGTCTCCAGGGTGACGTTCATCCTGATAGGTTCCGGACCTGTTGGGTCGATCTCTATGGAAATAAAACC
The DNA here is from genome assembly GCA_016929175.1 of Thermoplasmatota archaeon. Lineage (GTDB taxonomy): Archaea > Thermoplasmatota > Penumbrarchaeia > Penumbrarchaeales > Penumbrarchaeaceae > JAFGLL01. The sequence continues at coordinate 1,676 of JAFGJI010000053.1, forward strand.
CCCGTAGTATCCGTATATTTCCAACTGGGTGGGGCGATCAGCGGGAACATAAATATTGGCCTTTCCGCTCGTATCAGTATAGTTCCATGAATATGCCGTCGACCTACCAATATCGCTGTCCAGTCTTGTATCATAGGTGACATAACAATCCCAATATGGTGATGTCTCGTTCCAGACCTCCAACTCCACCAGTTTCCAATCCGGTGTGTCAATGGGGACCTCCCATGATACCTCTGTATAATTCACATAGAAATAGGACCACCAATCCACAGTGACGTCATACTCCTCAAGTTCCTTTGCCCAGTAGAGGGAGTATTCACCATGATGGAGATACGTCTTATACCAGCCATCCATACTATTGTTTGTGAATGAACTGTAGGTATAAGATGCATGATCCAGTGCAAGGGTGGAACCTCTCAATTCCAAATAACCGTCGGCATACGGATCAGTTGAATCCGCATCGATGAACCTTACCCTGAACGGGGTGTCAGGCTGATAGGTCGGATATAGATAGATATCATGTTCAACAGTTCCGGGGGTCATCCCTGGGAAGACATCTGTGTAATGGGACAGATAAAGGATGTCGTCCGAATAAGAGATCTCGTAGGGCTGGTCCGAGATCGGAACCCAAAAGGAAAATGTTCCATTCGACGCCGTCAGACAATATATGTTGACATCGTTCCCGTAATGATCGGCCCCCTCAAGGGTCAGATTGATACCATCGAGGGACCAGTCGGTGAATGCGTCCCGGACCGTTCCATTAATATAAACCTCAGCCTCCAACGATGTATATACTGTCATATCAATGTTGACAATATCGTCCGGACCGAGGGTGATATGTTCTTTATCCAGATTGATCGAATACTGGCTCAGGTAAACTGTAAGACGCCCGAGGTCTCCGAAGTTCACCTTCAGCTCTGCAAATCCGGAACTGTCCGTACAATTTGTGGACACGGATGTCGTCTTCCCGTAGGGATATACTGCTACATCACAACACACCGCCGGAGTGCTGTTCGGATAGGTCGCACTCACCCGAATGATCCCTGGATGATAATCATCCGGGATCGCCGGGGCTCTTGTTTCGGCTGAGATGGACGAGAGGGAACCGATAAATGACAGCAGCAGCATCGACATTACAAGGACCGTGAACAATTTTTTTTCTGAGATAGTGTTCAAATGACCCCCCCACACACTTTAAGAACATTTGATATATTAAAAAATTCTCCGCAAATACCCCATAAGAACCTGGAAAGACCCGATATTGTCGAAGAAACGAACCGCATCCTCTCCATCGCTTCAATACTCCAATGGTGACGCTCATGGAGATCCCCGTGATCCTTCGAGAAGGCCGAACCGAAAGAACCCTGAAGGACGGGTCGAGATCCGACTTTTTCAGGCCGCTCATATCAGAAAACCTTAAGTCTATACATTCGTATTCAATATCAAACCTGCACATCCACCAGTGGGTTTGAACAGGTATCAGCATGTTTGAAGAGGCCGGCTCGGAAGGGCGGAGCTTCGATCGATCTGGATCAATTCCGAAAAGAGGTATGGATATGACAAGGAGAGCTGTTACGGTAGCCATCGCGATGGTGATGATGGCCATTTTCGCGGGTTCGTTCCTGGAAACCGGTCCCGCCGCAGGAGAACCGACAAGAAGGCTTCCTTCCGCACCCCGCAACTTCACTGCCACGTCGATGAACGGACAGATCAGGCTTGGATGGGATACCCCCCTGGACGACGGTGATTCCTCACGGATAGGTTTCGTTCTGCTCAGAGGCCCGGATGCTGACAACCTCGGGGTCCTCAAGTCAGATTTCGGACCGTACGACTTCAGCTGGACGGACACCGGCCTCACGAACGGACAGTACTACTCCTACGGTGTAAAGGCCATCAACGAGGAAGGGGTCGGGGAGATGAGCCCGGTTCTGACCTTGAAACCTGTCGGGAAGGCCACTGCTCCATTGAACATTACCTACCAGTACTATTACAGGAGGGTCGATATACAATGGCGCTCCCCTGCCGATGATGGCGGGGACCCGATCTCGGGCTATTATGTGCTCCGGGGGCCGAACCAGGACACAAAAGAACTGGCCATCAAACTGGGAAATGTCCTGCAATATTCCGACATCTACGTCACGAACGGTGTGGCCTATTACTACAGGATCATGGCCTTCACCAGTTACATGAACGGTACGGTCAGTGATTATTTCCAGGTCACACCCCGGGGTGTTCCGGGAGCCCCCGGAGAATTCAACGTTGTACCGATGGACAGGAAGGTGTATATCAACTGGACCTACCCCGGGGACGACGGAGGCGCGTCCATAATGGGTTACAACATCTACAGGGGCTTCACGCAGAACACCATGGAGTTCCTGCATTATGTTTCGAGCAGAACGGAATATACGGATAACAATATCACAAACGGCCAATACTACCACTATTCGGCATCGGCTGTCAACTCGGAAGGAGAGGGGGCGCTAACGGATATCATCAAGGTCTTGCCCATCGGTGTTCCCGACAGCCCGTTGAACCTGACCGTGGAACCGGGAGACACTTACGCCAGATTGAGCTGGAGGACACCGGAGGATGATGGTGGGTCCGAACTGCTCGGTTACTATGTCTTCAGGACCACAAAGGGGGCCCCGATGACCCAGATCGACGACGTTGGACTTGACCTTTCATACACCGACGAGAACCTTACCAACGGGGACTTCTACTATTATCAGGTAAAGGCATACAATGATCAAGGGATCGGATACCCCTCGGAGACCGTCGGGGTGAAACCGGACTTCTCCCCTGCCCCTCCCGAGAACTTCCGGCTCACGGAGCTTGATGGATATCTCAAGTTGATGTGGGCACTTCCAAGTCTTGTAGTGGACTATCCCGTATTCGAGTTCAGGCTTTACCGCGGCCTCTCCGGGGACGATCTAGAACTCCATGCGAACCTTACCCTGACAGATTCGATGTACGAGGATGATGACGTTGAGATAGGGGTCCAGTACTTCTACGCTCTGACCGCTGTCTCGAAAATTGGAGAGGGGGATCCTACCAAGGTCATTTCCGGCATACCTTTCACCAAACCCGCCCATGTTCAGGACCTTGAGGCCGTAAGCAGCAACAAAAGGGTGGGCCTGTCCTGGGACCCGCCCGAATTCCTGGGTGGAAGGGACATCATTAACTACAAGATCTTCAGAGGTGAGAACACCGATACCATGTCCGCAATAGAGATCGTGAGCGGGTCAACAACGCATTACAACGATACGAATGTGGTAAATGGTGTTACCTACTACTACTCCGTGATGGCCATGAACGAGAAGGCCGAAGGAGACCTTTGTCCACCTGTTGATGCCGAACCTCTCGGCCCGCCGGACCCCCCAAGGAACCTTGTCCTGTCGGTGTTGGAGGACTCCATTCTCCTCGAATGGGAGCAGCCCAGGTCCAACGGCGGGAGGACATTGACAGGGTATATCATCATGAGGGGGCCTTCCCAGCTGAACCTTACGGATTATACGGACGTCGGGTTCGTCCAGAACTTCACCGACACCGACATCGAAAAAGGTATCACCTACTACTACGCGATCAAAGGAGTTAACGAGATCGGCGAGGGGAAACAATCGAACACCGCGTACGGCAAGATACAGGAAACGGTAATCAACGGAGAGGAGAAGGACAGTACTCTCTTGTATGTGGTCGGGGGGGCGGTATTCCTGATAGTGTTGGCGATCCTGATCATCGTCGTTGTCGTTCTTTCAAAGAGGAAGCAGACCGGAGAGGAAGAAGCGCCGGAGTTCGAGGAGAGCGAGAAGGAGCGGGAGTACCGATTGATCATGGAGCGGAGGCAGCAGATGAAGGAATACACCGATGTCGCCCTCACAACGGACGAGGCGCATGCACACGATCACGCGGAGCATAAGCTCTCGTACGAGGATCTTTACGGATCGGTCCCCAACCTTGAGGAGATAGAACAACCCGCCCCCTTCGGCCCGGTGCAGACGGAGACATCTGACCAGAATGCAGCTCAGTCGGCATCGGAGGGAACGACTTCTCAGCCTCCCTCCGGGGAAGGATCTGACCAGGGGAATGAGGGTCCGAAAGTCGAGGAAAAGGACCAGATCACACCGCAGGCTTCAGGATAAGGATCCCTGACGCATATCCTGGCCATCGATGGACGCAGTCTCTGCTCGGGCCGCCCTCGTGAGGTGTCGAAAATGGATATTCGGGAACTCGTAAGATTGAAGGCAGGACTGGGTGGGCTCGAGCCCCCGAACAACCTCGGGATACTCGTCGACAGGGAAAAAGCGAGAGGGGACCATCTTGCCGTTGTTTTCACATTGAAGGGC
>JAFGJI010000054.1 GCA_016929175.1 Thermoplasmatota archaeon
GATATGTAATAATGTATATTCCGCCCCTTCTTTCTTTTCTCCAGCAGTCCGTTCCTTGACAGTTCTCCAAGGTGATAAGACATGTCTGTCTGGGTTCTGTCAAGTATCGTCGAGAGTTTTTTCGGGACAATGCCGGGGTTCTCCAGAATGATCTCCAATATTCTGAGCTGGAAAGGCGATATATAATCCCTCATGGAGGCCTGTCTTCGATACGAGCTCACATAAAAGAGCTTGTACTTTCCCATCTTCTTTGAATATATTCTTTCCTCCCGTTCCAGGACCCGTAAATGATGAACGAGAGAACCATCATTGAGGTCAAGATTCCTCTTGAGTTCGGAATAGTTGGCACCCGGTTTTGCCTTCAAATAACCGAGTATCTCATGTCTGGTCCCCTTTTCTATCCTGCTCTTCTTCAGTTTCGAATACAAGGGTATCAAAAGACCCAAAAGCCTGAAGCGGAAGACCTCGCTTCTGAACCCGAAGACAGATAGGCCGAATAGACCCGTCGCGATTATGAACCCTGCTGTTGGGATCACGAACGACGGGACGATCTCCGGATCCTCCGGGGCAGGAGATATCACCACCGGCAAGGAAGAAGGGGGCACTTGCTCCTTCTGCACCTCCTCCGGTATCTCCGTACCCTTCCAGGTCGTTCCTCCAGAGGGAGCCTCATCATCCTTGACCTCGTTGACCGTTTCTGGGCCTTCAATGACTGGCTTGTTCATATCGGGATCGGAAACCTCATCGATCGGCGTATTATCGGATGAGAAGAACGGATTGGGGTAGATCACCAGATTGTTGTCTTCGACGGACTCGAGTATCTCATTGTAGGGATCGACCATCAACGAAAGGTTCCTTACTGAAATATCAACCTTCCAATCAACAACAAGCTCTCTCGAGCCTTCCTTGTAGATCGAGGATATCTGGTGCATTCCCATGAACTTTCCATCTTCCATGAAGATGACCTTTATCGGTCCGCTCTCTATCCCGCCGATAGACTTGATCAGATAGGTTATCGTGATGATCTGCAAGTTCTCGGCGTCGGGATCGGATATAACCATATAATCCTCTCGGGCAGTGACATCCAGATAGTCTGGTTCCATTATGAAGTGAAGTGAATTGTCGGAAGTATACTCGTCAGGGACGGTGCCTTGAGGGTCCAATGAAACCCGGAATTCCGTTGTTCCCATTGTAGCTTTCCAAATCCACCTTATCTCCCTTGTGGATCCGGCCGGGAGTTCGACGTCGATATATGTCAGGACATCACCGTTGCACAGGACCTCGACCTGAACCTTCCCTTCATCTTCGGTTCCATGGTTATGGACCGAGGCAAAGAATGTTATTAACTGGTTGATGATGGGTATTTCCGGGGTATATCTCAATCCGTCGATCGAAATATCATGAGCGGGAACCGGGTTGGATGCAACGTGATAGGTCTGGTCAGAAGGGTAATCGTTTCCCACCCTGTCGGAGAGCTTCAACTTGATATCCAGGTCATCCTGCTGGATATCTTCTATCTCGATCTTCAGCCTTTCATCGATCAGGGATGAAGGCGGAATCCCCGTCCATGGGACGATCAAATTTCCCGAGTCCAACACGGCATACTGCATGGATTGGGTGTTCAATCCCGATCCTACCTCTTTCAATGCCCAGCTCATGTAAAGGTTCCCGTCCGCATATCTATATCTGAAATCCCCAAGTGTGGGAGATGTTGAATCGATGTTCAGGGAAAAGATCGCCTTTCCATAGACCGTTGATCCACCGGGATGGTCCCTTACAACGAATTCGAACTGGTCTGGACCATCTATCCTCGGCATTGGAACCGAAAATGATACGGTCCCCATCTGCTCCCTGGTGGCGGGGGAATATTCCCAGAACATTCCAAGGGAATCCTGGATGCCCACGGTAATATCCATTGGAGCCGGAGATACCTCGGGATAACCTTCGAAATGAACGCTGAGCTGTCGTATCAGGATATACTCCCCCCCCCTGATGAAGTGATCCTCCGTGAGAGAAGAGGGGTCATTGACAGTAATGGTTGGAACCCCGTCGATCTGAATGTCAGGTTCGAAAATGTAGGCATCATATACAACCTCATTGTCGAAATTGCCATAGGGGTCCATTATAAAAACCTCTATGTCCATCTGGACATCTTTGGGGAAAGACCATTCAAAGGAGAGGGCGAACAGGATCTCCCAGCACTTGGTCGATGAATTGAACCTTACAGTTGTTCGTTCATGGTCCAAAACCACTAAGGATGCGATCTCATCCGATGGGTAAACGACGCCTTCTCCGATGTCATAAGTGATATTCAAAGAGGGGCGGTCCCTGTCCAGGAAAAGCCTGACCATTTCCGGTGATGGGCCCTTGGTCACTATGACGAAATCAACGGGTGTGTGAGGGAATACCCTATCTTCAACGACCGAGAACATGTTTATGCTCTCGATGGAAGGGGTGACGTGCTTCAGATCATTGGAGTATCCCTCGTCATCGCCGTAGAGACCCGGACCTTCGATACCCAGGTAGTAGATATCCCTGCTCTGTCCCAATTCGTTCCTTCCATCCCAGTAGGCAGATGCATTCATGTTCAGTACGATGAGCGACGCTGCAACAAGTACTATCATTATCGCGAATGTCCTTGTCATGGCATTCCGCATCACAGGTCACCCGTCTATGTATACTTCAAAGTACAGAGGTTCGATGTATTCTTTGGTTAATAATCCTTTCCCCCGCAGGAACATTTTTTTCGTCCAGCCAAAGCTGGAGCCTCACGAGCAGGGGCGGTCCCTGTGGGAGGACTGAAGGGTTGGGACCTCATGAAGAGGTGACCCCCCTCGCTGATCAGGTGAAGGGAAGAGTGGTTGTGCCACGGGGAAAATTCGACGGCACAACCGGGGTTTCAGATTCCTAATAGAGGTTTTATAGATGAGCTTCATCACCTGGAGAGGGGGAAGGTCTTTCCCCCTCACCCTTATCGCCATACGAACTATGTTGCCTGTGTTTTCGGATCACGAAGACGGGGAAGCTGTAGGCACTTATCTTGACAGCCTGCGCCTTCTGGTCCGAGAACGGCCTGATATCGATAGGGGTTCCGGAGCCCAGCTCATTTCCTGTTTTCAGGAAATGTGCGGAGGCGATCACATCACGCACGAATGCGCGAGGATCGATCCCGTGGGCCCCGGAAGTGGGGTTTGTTTGGGGTTCAAGGTGTGTAATGGATGATC
>JAFGJI010000055.1 GCA_016929175.1 Thermoplasmatota archaeon
CCCATTTACCCTGAACACCGGAAATATGAGAAAAAGATAGAGTTCGAGGTCACCTGATATCCCGCTGTACACCAGCATTGCAAGTGATAAAAGTAGAAGTATGAATGCTGTCACCCTTGCAGGTCCGACCTTTTGTGTAATCCCCATCACCCCGCAATGATGCCTGCATTATTTTGGTATTTCGGAAGCGTTCACAGCAAAGTATTTGATAGGGGCCATTCTACACCCGACATGGAGCATGCCCTGGTCACACTTATCGGCCCCCTGGATTGGGCAAGGTCCGTAGGGAAAGAGACCTCCTCGACATCTTTCGGTATAGGTTCTCTGAAGAAGGACGATAAGCTGGTTACCACGCTCTATCCATCCAGGTATCCCGAGAAGATATGGTCCCTCCTGTTCTCTCTCTCTCTATCCGAGAGTGTTTTCCTGAACATCGACAGGATCGATCGGGACCTCGGGGAGACCATCATTGCCCTTGACCTTCTGGGAAAGACAGGAGGATCGGTCCATATCGGTCCGCTCGTGGACCTCACCATGCTTGGATCCGTGATCAAAGGGACCGTGGTAGAGGGCTATGGCAGGTTCGACCAAAACCCCGCGACCTTCAGGGAGGAGCTCTTCGAGATCCACCCCCCCGGTCCCTCGGATGGATGCGACATCGTGGTCGATCAGGCGTTCAACGTGAAAGGGGTAGGCTGTGTGGTCCTCGGCTTCGTTACAAGAGGAAGCGTCAGCAGGCATCAGAACCTGACAGCCTTCCCGTGTCAGAAGAGGACGGTTGTCCGCTCCATACAGATACACGACAGGGACTTTGACGAGGCCCCGGCAGGTGCCAGGGTGGGTTTGGCTCTCAAGAACATCGAACCTGAGGATCTCCCCAGAGGATGCCTCCTGACGGAGGACGAGGGAAGTATCTCCTCAACGGACCGATTGAGGGCCAGATTCGTTCTGTCGAGGTACTGGAAGGAAGAGTTGCTTGAAGGTTCAAGGTTCCATCTCTGGAGTTCTCTTCAGTTCACTCCGGTCCAGATCGAGAACATCGAACGGGGTCGAGCCGGAGAGCTCTCGATCGAATGCGATCTGAACCTGGAGAGCGGGATCTGGAACAGAAAAGGGGAGAAGATGGGATTGGTGTTCCTGGATTCCAGGGGATTTCGCATGTTCGCCTCGGGAGAAAGTATTTAGTCGCTCTCTTCAATCTCCGATCGCATCCCGGGGGGTTCGGTCTTGGAGATAGGGATAGTAGGAAAACCCAACGTCGGAAAATCAACGTTCTTCGAGGCATCCACGCTTGCCGGAGTGGAGATAGCCAATTACCCGTTCACCACCATCAAGGCAAATATCGGAATGGGGTATCTGAGATGCCCCGATCCCGGTCCTGATCTGGGGGTCACCAGCAGTCCCAGGAACTCGCTGGTGCTGGGAGATACCAGGCTAGTTCCCGTTGGACTCCTGGATGTGGCCGGTCTCGTACCCGACGCCCATTGCGGGAGGGGGCTGGGGAACCAGTTCCTTGACGACCTGAGGCAGGCAAACGGACTTGTGCATATACTGGATGTATCTGGCTCGACGGACATGGAAGGGAACCCGGTCGAAAGGGGAGCGCATGACCCCGTGGAGGACGTGGAGTTCCTTGCGAAGGAGATAGACCACTGGTTCCACGGCATCATCATGAGGGACTGGCAGAAGCTCTCCAGGACCTCGGAATCCACCCATACCCCCATCGACCGCATGCTGGCGGAAAGGCTTACCGGTCTCGGAATAACGGTCCATCATGTTGACGAGGTCCTCCATCACCTGAGCCTTGATGGCAGACCCACGAGCTGGACCGACGACCAGATGATGGAGCTCGCCACCGGGTTGAGGAAGGTGTCAAAACCCATGATGATCGCGGCCAACAAGGCCGATAAGGCGGAAGACGATCGGATAGAGCGCTTCAGGTCCGCGGTAAAGGGATACGATATAATCCCCGTCTGCGCCGAAGCGGAGCTGGCGTTGAGAAGGGCGGACAAGGCCGGTCTGATAAGATATGTTCCGGGGGACGCATCCTTCGAGATACCCGATCCCGGCAAGCTCAGCGGACCCCAGAGCAAGGCTCTCGACAGTATCCGGGACCTGATGGAGCGGTTCGGATCGACCAACGTCCAGAAAGTGCTTGAAGCGGTTGCCTACGACCTCCTGGACCTGATAGTGGTATACCCCGTGGAGGACGAGCACAAGCTCACGGACAAGAAGGGGAACGTCCTGCCGGATGCTCATCTTCTGAAGAAGGGGTCCACCGCCAGGGACCTTGCATACAAGGTCCACTCGGATCTGGGGGACCATTTCATAAAGGCGGTGGACTGCAGGAGCCAGAGAACGATAGGCTCCGACCATGAGCTCAAGCACGGTGATGTGATCAAGATACATTCCAATGCATAGGAACAGGGTAGTGAAGATGTATCGGATGCTGGTGGTGTCTGGCCATTACAGAAGCGAGGTTTCCTCCGTGACCATCGAGCTTTTCGGCCGGTTGAAGGACGGCCGCTCGGCCACGGTCCTCGTCTCCGGTTTCGATCCCTATTTTCATGTGGTGGAGCCGACCGACCGGGTAAGGTCGGAGCTTTCATCGGACCCCATGGTACGCTCGCTGGATGACGTCGAGCTCTGGTATGACGGAGTGACGAGAAAATGCATCAAAGTAACGATCAACTTTCCGTTCGATGTACCGAAGTACAGGAAGCGTCTGCAGGAGAGCGGGTTCACCGTGCTCGCGGCGGATATCCCTTTCATCTTCAGGTACTTCTACGATCTGGACCTCGGTGTCTATCTGGAGGTCGAGGGTGAGGAGGTCTCCGATCACTCCTATACGACAGATATCTGTATCCGGTCCACTCAAGTGAGGTCCACAAGGCCTTTCAAGGTCCGGCTCAAGGTACTATCCTTCGATATAGAGAACTCCATAAGGACAGGGGAGCTCTACATGGCTGGCTATTCTGTCGGCTGGTTCCCCCTGGAAGAGGGGAATGATATCGAGAACCACAGTATAGTCCCTCCTTCCGATATCGAGGAGCAAAAAGAGAGGGAGGACCTTGTGATCGAAGGTCTGGAGAAGGCGGTCAGGGAGCACGACCCCGACATTCTGACAGGATACAACATCGATGGTTACGACATACCTCACATGATCCGCAGGGCCAAAGCCATTGGCATCGAGGGTATCGCACTGGGGAGGGATGGTTCGTACATCGACAACCAGGGATACAGGTCATGGAGGGCGAAAGGCCGGATGATCGTTGATGCATGGTGGCAGGCAAAGAAGGCCTTCAGACCAAAGAAGGAGACCCTGGAGGCGGTATCCAACCTTCTTCTTGGCGAGGGCAAGGACGATATAGATACCTCCATCATAGAAAAGGAATGGGAGCAGAGAAGGGAGGAGGTCGTTAAGTACTGCATGAAGGACGCTGCCCTTGCAATGAGGATCCTTGACCGTACCAAGGCCATCAAAAAGGGTATGGCAATGGCCAGCGTAGCAAAGCTTTCCCTGATGGATATCCTGAACGGGACAACTTCCAACCTCATAGACTCGATACTGATAAGAGAGGCGGACCGACGAGGCATTGGCATCCCCCTGACCAGACACGAAACGAAGACGTCGAAGATAGAGGGAGCCTACGTCCATACCATGGAACCAGGTCTCTATCACTGGGTCGCGGTCCTTGATTTCAGGTCCATGTATCCCTCGATCATGATACAGAACAATATCTGTTTCACGACGCTGACAGACAGGGAGGAAGGAACGATACACTCACCTGTGCCCGGGGTCAACTACCTCGGCCCTGAAGAGAAAAGGGGCCTCGTTCCCGGTATTCTCAGGGACCTGATGCGGGAGCGTCAGGAGACGAAGAAGATGATGAGGTCGGCCGGGGATCCCGGTGACAGGGAGTACTACGACGGCCTCCAGGAAGCCATCAAGGTGCTGATGAACTCATTTTACGGTGTCTTCGCCTCGTTCTTCTACCGTTTCACGGACCGTTCCATAGGGTCTTCCATCACCGCCTATGCAAGGGAGAACATAATTACCATCATAGATACCCTGAGGAGCGAGGGCAGGGATGTGATATACTCCGATACGGATTCTATCTTCATTTTGTCCCCGTACGATACCCTTGAAGAGGTTATCGGGTTCGGAATGTCCCTTGCCGGGCGATTCTCGGAGAAGGACAGGGTGCTGGAGTTCGAGAAGGTCTTCAGATCGTTCTTCACCCACGGCGCCAAGAAACGCTACGTGGGGATGATCGCATGGCCGGAGGAAGAGATGGTCGTCAGGGGTTACGAGATGCGAAGAACGGATTCCTTCGACCTCCAGAGCAAGACCCTGGAAGAGGTGTTCGAACTAGTGCTCGAAGGTGATACCGAACGCGCGATCGAACATTCCCGCAATGTCATTGCGATCGTCAGGAGGGGGGAGGTCCCCGTTGAGGAGCTGGTAATATCCAGGTCCATCCAGGAGGTGGAGGAGGAGAAGATAAGCTCCAGATACAAGAACCCCGATTCGATGGCCAATGTCCAGGCATTGAGGAAAGCGAAAAAGC
>JAFGJI010000056.1 GCA_016929175.1 Thermoplasmatota archaeon
CTGAGCATGGCAGCAAGGACAAGGAACCTCGGAGACCTTTTTGCGATCTTCAAAAACTGCAAAGAAACGATCTTGTGAAGCGGTGTCCTCTCGATAGCGGCCGCAATTATGAAAGCCCCTATAAGGAAGAACACCGCGGAGTTGCCGAATGATTGAAATGTGTCCCTGACCTTCGTAACCCCCAGGATCAGGGGAAGGACGAGGACTGTTATCCCGGCCAGTCCCAGGGGGATAGGTTGAAGAAGGAAGAGGGATCCCGCGAAGAAGAGAACACCGAACATCGCCTGTCCTTCCCAGGTCAGGCCTTCCGGTCGCGGCAAAAGGAGGACGATCAAGAGAAGAAGGACAGGGACGGCCATTTTTGCGATCCGCCTCCTGTCCATGAAAGTCAATTACCTAACCCTCCGCTCGGAATGTTCAGATATATCCCAGCTCCTTGCATTTAAAGACAACGGCCTCCACTTCTTCCTCGAGTGTCTGCCTGTGGGAGTACACGATCACCTCGGGGTTCAGTGGCGGCTCGTAAACGCCGTCATATCCGGTCAGGTTGGAGATCTCCCCCGCTATCGCCCTGGCATACAGGCCTTTCGGGTCCCTCTGTGTCCTGATCTCTCTGGTGGATTCCACCATGACCTCGACGAAATTGACGATGTCCTCCCTTGCCTTGTCCCTGACGTCCCTGAAAGGGGAGATAAGGGAGACGATGTTCGGGATGCCGTGCTTCGTCATAAGTTTGGCATGATTTATGACGACCTTGTTGTGCATCCTCCTCGCTTCCGCGGAGAATCCTATGTCCGGATAGAGGCTCTTCCTGATCGTATCCCCGTCGAAGACCTCCAGGGGGATGCCGTGCTCCTTGAAGAAGGTTGCAAGCCCCTCTGCAAGGTAGCTCTTCCCCGCTCCCGATGGTCCCGTCAGCCAAATGGTGAATCCCTTGTAGTCCGTCTCTTTCATTCGATGTGCCTCCTTATCTCTCCAACTTCATGAAGGGTCTGATCACTGAAAGCACCTCTTCGGTCCTTTCAACAGGATAGATGGACCCAACAACCTCCTTCTTGCCTCCGGCGTTGATACCGATACCCTTGAGCTTTGCTATGATCAGGGAGATATCCACCCTATCGGCTGTCTCCGGATCGACCCTGAAATATGTCTGCCCCTTTCCGTGGAAATCCCGGTTGACCACGAGAGCTCCGGTGTGGCTCATATCCCACACGGCCTTTCTGGCAATTTTTGAGATTATATTGTAAGGTGAGGAGTATTCGATGAAGGCGAACCCCTCGATCACTTCCATGTTCGAAATGGCATCCTTCATGCTCCTCCTGATATCCCCATGCCTTTGTGTCCAGAGCGGCATGGCAAGCAGTTCCTGTGGTGTGGCGGAAAGGACTACATTGACAGCTTCCTCGACCGCTTCGAGATCGACAGCCACATAGCTCGTGTCGATCAGGATCACTATCTTTTTCGCTTCCTCGATCGTGATCCCCGCTTGATCGAGCTGGTCCTTCACCCTGGGGTCCTTCAAAGCCCTATCCCCTACGTCACCGACCGCTCCAAGCGCTGACAGAAGGTCCCAAGAATCGAAGTGTTCGGAAATCACCACGGTGCACGAAGGGTGATCGGCAGGGTCGCTGCCATTCAGAAGTGGATTGATGTGATCGACAAGATCATTTTTTACCCTTTCCTGGATATGGTGGTCGATGAAAGTGACCTTCTTCCTGACACCCTCCAGTTCCCGGGGCAGGTTGAGGTCGACCACAAAGATCTCATCATGTTCCTTCATGGCATCGACGATCCTGCTGTCAAAGCCGAATTCGCCGATGGGGGGGGAGATGTTAACGTAATTCCCGGGATCCACCCCCAAAGCTTTCACGATCTTCGCTGCGGAGCAGATCCCGTCGGTATCCCAGTGATGGACGATCAGCATGTTATCATTCCAGGAATGGTTTGTCGAAGGACCGGATGACCTCGAAGACCTCCTTCCTCATGTGATAGGGTTCGGGGACCTCCCCGGTCCTTATCATCTCCCTCATCTTCGTCCCGGAAAGAGAATCGTGGAACTGTCTGTCATGGTCGCAGATCTTGGAGTTGACTATGTTCCCGCACCTGTGGCAGTAGTAGAAAGCCTGGAAGGCCATCGGCTCCATCCCCAGGTCGGGGAATTCCTTGAAGATCTCCTGGGCGTCGAACGGTCCGTAATAGTTACCCACACCAGCGTGATCCCTTCCAATGATGATGTGCGTGCAGCCGAAGTTCTTCCTCATGATGGCATGATGTATGGCCTCCTTCGGACCGGCGTATTTCATCTCATAGCGAAGGATCGACATGTGGGTCATGGCCTTTGGGTAGTAGTTCCGTATGAGCTCGTCGTATGTCTTCAATATGACCTCATCCTTGAAATCTCCCGCCTTTTTCTTCCCTATGACCGGGTTTATGAACAGACCGTCAACGAAGGTGGCGGCGGTCTTCTGCAGGAACTCGTGCCCCACGTGGGACACGTTCCTGGTCTGGAATGCGACGATGGTCTTCCATCCCCTCTCCTTGAACAGGACCCTTGTCTCCATGGGGGTCAGGGTGTAATCCTTGTAAGGGTTCGGAAGCTCTCCCATCATCTCCACCTCGCCGCCCACAAGGGTGTTCTCAAGCTCCATGACCCGCTTGACGCCTGGATGCGCCTCGTCGTTGGTCCCGAAGACGGACCTGGCATACTCCTTCCTGTCGAAGGAGAACAGCTCATCCACGTGCATCCTCGCAAGCGGTTCTCCGTTGTAGTAGAGTATGATCGTTTCGCCCTCATCGAAGTCCATCAGTTCCCTGTTGACGTCAAGGACCACCGGGATGGTCCACGGGACATCGTCAGGGAGTCTCATTTTCGAGAGCACCGACCCGAGCTCATCGGAGGTCATGAAACCCGTCAGTGGGGAATATGTACCGTCGGCGATGGACCCGACGTCGACGGCATTGACCTCCTTTATGTCCATCCTGCCGTATTCCTTGATCTCGTCCATGACCCTCTGCGTGGTCTTTTGCGAAAGGGTCCTGTTGATGAGCCTTCCGCCGTGTGGTCTGTTCACCATGTCATCAACGCTCCTTACACCTCAGTCCAGGTATCCGAGTGCCCTGAGCCTCTCCTTGACCTTCTCCTCCTCTTCCTCGGAGAAGACCTCCTCCTTCTGGTCCTCCTCGAGAGACGCAAGGACCTCTCTCAGAACGTAGGTCACGTAATCGGAGACCGATGTGAAGCCGGTCCCCTCTATCCTTTCTTTGATCTTCCGGTAAAGCGGAAGGGGTATGGATACCGTCGTGTGTTTTCTTTCCTCAGCCATCTCAGGGGCCTCCTTTTTTTAATGACATTTAATGGTATTTAATTAATCTATATAAATCTTGGCCTGACCCATTCTCTATTTTACAGATAATATCAATGATATATACATGATTAATGCAAATGCACTAAATATGTAACATATTGGTTCCAAACCAATATTCATGCTTTGTTCCGGTGGAGGTCCCTATCAATAGCCGCTCTCATCCTCCCCGCATCAAGACCGCCATCGAAGAATCCGACGATCTCCTCTATGGACAGGTCCGGCTCCCTCATCAGATCGTTGTATGAGATATAGCAGACATCCATGTTGCTTTTATTACCCACGAAGACCTTGAGGTTCCTGAGATAGGTCCTCAGAAGCGTCCTCATCTCATCGTCGGAGACCGCGTCCGGATCCTCTCCCCTCCTGACCAGCATCTTCTTCTGGGAGGCAATTATCTCGTCGATGTCCCTCATCATGAACACGATAATGTACCTGTGATCATCGGGGAGGTGTTTTATGAGCTCTGCGAGCACCTTCACGACCTTCCCCCTAGCATCGGGAAGCCACGAAGTGTCCTCTGGAAGCTTCTTCACCCTTTCGTACTCGAAATATCCTTTTGGATTGTCGATATCCGCCTCCCTGATATTATCCACCAGGAGCTCCATGCCTCCCTCCTTCAGCATCTTCATCATCAGAGAGGTCCCGGACCTGGGCAGTCCGGAAACAATGTAGACGATCTCGTTATCCATGGGCAGCCCCTTTGAGCCGATATTTTGGATGTATAAGAAACTTGTTCTCTGTACTCTACTCTCTGTACTCTACGTTCTGTAATTTGCACCTGTCATGACCGTTGCACCTGCATGACTGCAATGATCCAAGGATCGAAGTTTCGTCCCTGGAGCCCATAATATTAATATCCACACTGGCATCCATGCAGGAAAGATATGCCGGCAGCCGATGGGGAAAGCGTCATAACCACAAGAGGCCTGACCAAGCTCTACAGAGGCCTGATCGCCCTGAACGGGGTTGACCTTGACATACCAAAAGGCCCGGTAGGACTCCTCGGACCGAACGGTGCCGGAAAGTCCACGCTCATCAAATGCCTGCTGGGTTTGATAATCCCTTCATCGGGTGGATCTGTGATTCTGGGCCATTCTTCAAACAAGCCGGGCGAGATCCGAGAGGTCCGCTCCAGGGTCGGATACGTACCCGAGAACGAATGCCTGATACCCGACCTCGATGGGATCACCTACGTAAGATACATGGGAGAGATCTCGGGCCTCCCCCCTATGGATGCAATGCAGAGGGCACACGAGGTCCTTCATTACGTCGGTATCGGTGATGAGAGGTACCGGAAGATAGAGACATACTCCACAGGTATGAAACAGAAGGTGAAGCTCGCCCAGGCCCTGGTCCACGATCCCGACCTGATAATCCTTGACGAGCCGACCAACGGCATGGACCCGAAAGGCCGTCAGGAGATGCTTGACCTCATCAAGGACATAGCCTGCAGCCACAGGAAGAACATACTCCTATCATCCCACCTCCTTCCGGATGTTGAGTTCATATGCGACCATGTGATCATACTCAATTTCGGAAATGTTCTGGTCCAGGGGAAGATCAACGACCTGGTGCGCCCCAGTGACCAGTATGAGATCAGGATCAGAGGCGATGAGGAGCAGTTCAGGAAGGTGCTTGATGCAATGGGCCTGAAATGGGAGAAGAAGGGGACCTTCTTTCATGTGTTATCCGGTGATGATATCATAAAGGACCTTTACAGGGCTGTAAGCGGGAAGGATATCCAGATCAGGCACGCCACGAGGCACAGGCAGACGCTGGAGGATATATTCGTCATGAACATAACGGGAGGCCAGTCCTGATGCCGATACGCAACGAGGACTACAGGCCTTACATGAGGGGTTACAACGGAAGAGGCTATCGTATATACAGGATATTCCTGAACAACCTTCTCTCCATGCTCAAGAGCAAATGGACCATCATCGTCATGTCACTGTCATTCCTGTTTCTGTTCTTCTCGGTTCTCGAGATAGTATTCTCTGCCCCGATCGAGGAAGCCCAGAGCGAGATCATGGAGGACCAACTGAGCGAGGTTTACTTCGATATCGTCCCGTTGGACCAGGACGATCTGGATGTTGTCGCACATCTGAACTCTACGTTCGAGATCTCCTACAGGATCACAAATGTCGGCAGGAACGATACATTTCCTTTCTATTTCATGCTGATGCCCAACGAACATTGGGAAGCACAATACGATATGGCCCTTGACGTTCTTGGTCCCGGGGGATCGATACAGGTGGATGTCAGGATACGGGTTCCGGGGGCGTGGGACAACTTCAGCTATCTTCCCACGGATAAACCCTACGATGAGGAACCCGAAAAGGAAGAGGACATCGAGACAGTAAGACCGTTGACCAAGAACCAGATGTTCGATCCGAACATAGATATCGGTTCCCTTGTACCTTCCGGTCCCAACGGGGCCAGCCTCGCATCCCTGAGCTCTCCTTACGATCTTTTCCCGAATGCTCAGATGTACCGGAACGACATAACCCGGTCCATACTGTTCGTGGTGATGCCCGGGGATGTCGATCTACAACAGATGTTGAGCGAAAAAGGGTTATCACTTGACCCGAGGATATCCTCCCTGGCTTCCCTGGTATCTATAGACCCTGCCGATTGCGGCCTTCCTCAGGAATATCTTGCGCGCTCTTCGACTCCATCCTTCGAGATGAAGATACTCGATGGTAAGGAAAGACCTTTTCGCAGAAGGATGACCTCGCAGGACTATGAAGAGATCGCCATAGTTGTACGCAACGTTGGAAATGAGACATTGAGGTTGAGGATGGAAGCATTGATCATGCCGATAGCCGATCCGGCCTGGTATGTGGATATCTGGTCCACCCAGGGTTTCGGTGCCGAACCCGATAGGGGGCTGGCTCCCGGAGAGGAAATGGTCTACATGATATCCATAAGTTCAGGTTATCTTCAGATGAGGATGCCCTACAACATACTGATCCTGGGGACGGATATCACGAACCAGTATTACCAGGAGGCAAGTGTCGAACATGTGATCATCGACGTCACTGGACCTCCAAAGGTACTGTCCCTGGAAGAGAAACTGTATCGGACATTCTGGGGCGGCGGTTTCAACTATGAAAGGTTCCTCTGGGTCATCCTTCTCACGGCGGTCTGCGGTTCAGGCCTTATCGCCAATGATCTGAAGAACAATACATTGACCCTCTATCTTTCAAGACCGATCACCTGGGTGGATTACGCCGTGGGAAAGTCACTTGCACTTGCGACACTCATCTCGTTCATCACCCTTTTGCCTGCCTTCATTGTATTTGTTACGAGGATGGCGTTCGTCAATGAATCCTTCTCCTACATCCTCGGTCATCTCTGGCTCCTCGGAGGAATGCTGCTTGCATACATAGTGGCCATGGTCATGTTCACATCCATAGCGGTTGCCCTCTCGTCACTTACAAAAAGGGGGATATTCGCAGGGGTCGGGATATTCGGATATTTCATCTTCGCCCCGTTGGTCTCCGATATCATGGCCGATATCTTTGACAGTGATATGGTCAAATTGGTGAACATCAATCTAATGATGAAGAACCTGATCAAACCCCTTTTCGGAATATCCTATGACCAGGAAAGCATGGGGTTCGGGTACGAGTATGTGGTATTAGTATGCACACTTCTCGTGCTCGCATCATGGGCAGCAGTATATCTCAGGTTCAACAGAAGGGAGGTTGCGAAATGAGCCCCCCTCTGGCTTCACTTGTCAATGTCTCGAAGTTCTACGGGAACGTCATGGGCCTCAATGATTTCTCGGTGGAGTTCCCCAAAGGCATGACAGGACTGTTGGGTCCCAACGGAGCGGGGAAATCGACCATGATGAAGGTCCTGACAGGCCAGATCAGGCCTTCAAAGGGCAGGGTGGAGGTTCTCGGCCACAGACCGTGGGACAATCCGGTTCTTAACAGGATGTTCGGTTACTGTCCGGAGCAGGATACCTTCTTCAGGGGAATGACAGGCCTCCAGTTCGTGACCTTCTCGGCAAGATTGAACGGACACTCTCAAAGGGAGTCTTCCAGGCTCGCCTGGAAGGTTGTCAAGAGGGTGAACCTTAAAAAGGATGCCAACAGGGCCATAGACGGATATTCAAAGGGCATGAGGCAGAGGATCAAGATCGCCCAGGCACTGGTTGACGACCCCCAGCTTCTGTTCCTTGACGAGCCCTTGTCGGGTACAGACCCGATAGGAAGGGTACAGCTCATGGACCTCTTGCACGACCTTGCAATGGAAGGCAAGGATATCATAGTCTCATCCCATGTGCTTTACGAGATAGAGCGGCTGACATCCAATATAGTCCTCGTCAACAAGGGCAGACTGGTGGCCGAGGGGAATATGCACGATATCCGGGATTCCATGGATAAGTTCCCACTGACCGTGAGGATAAGAACAAAAGAGCGGAAAAGATTGGCAAAGGCCATACTCGACCTGCCCTCGGTATCCTCGATCTTCCTCGGGGATGAACCGACAGAGGTTCTGGTAAGGAGCTCCTCTCCTGTATCATTCTTCCCAAGGCTGCAGAACTTGGTTGTTGATGAGGATATCCAGCTGAGTTCGATCGACAGTCCGGACGATAACCTTGACGCGATATTCAAATATCTGGTGAGTTGAGATGAAGGAGAAAGAAAGGGTGTACATGAAAGGTTTCCCCGGTCGGGCCGCTGCCATCATCGGCAGGACCACAAGGGACATCTTTGTGTCAAAAGGTATCATCTTCGCCATGTTCTTCCTGATGATCCCGTCCTTCATCTCGATCTACTCGCTCGTCGACCCTTCCGAGGGGATGAAGGAATGGTGGAACCTTTTCGCCCCTTTTGGACTTTTCTTATTCCTTCAGATCATGGTCCTGATATACTCTCTGATCTACGGCTCGTCCATGGTAAATGAGGATATCGAGAACAGGACAATGACCTATCTGATCATCCGCGGGGCCAGAAAGTCGGAGGTTTACCTGTTCAAATATATCGGGACCGTTCTATCCCTGTTCATAATGTTCTCGGTCTCCATCATTACAACGTACATCTTACTCTCCGCCCACGGGTCGATGAACACCATGCTGGTAAAGACCGACATGCTTCTGGCGCTGATCGGAGCTGCCTATGTTGGTATCATTGTCTACACAGCCCTGTTCTCACTCATGGGTGTTGTCTTCAAGAGACCTTTGATGGCTGGACTGCTTTATGCATTCTTCTGGGAGATAATAATTGTGAACATACCTTTCAATATCCGTTACGCGACCATGATGCATTACGTAAGGTCCATATTCTGTGCCGACGGGACCACGGATTCGGTTCTGGAACTTGACTCCATTGCCGATCCCCTGTTCTCTGTATTTTTCCTTCTGGGCATTTCGGCCCTTCTGCTGTTCCTTGGCTGCTTGAGCATGAAGGCAAAGGACATTCACTGAATGGATGCATCAATATATATTGGATCTGCATACCGGCCTGGTGACCATATGGAGATAGATATCGACCAGGTCCGATACATCACCGAGACATCGATGACCATCAGGGGGACCAGAAGGAGAACCACGGTGCCCAAGACCATAGTGGACAGGCTGAACCTTCGGAACGGCAGCAAGATAAGGTGGATCCTTTTCAAGGACGGATCGATAATGATCCGGAAGGTCAGCGAGGAGCTCGATCAGACCGGATCAGGTCCACAACGCTGAAGCTTCCACCCTCATTTTCTCGTAACCTCATATTTCAATGAATAACCTTAATAATGAGGAAGGTTTTTACGTTATACGGAGCAGGAGGTGCCCCAGAAATGGGGCATTTAGTTTTAACTCATCTATTCTCCTCTCTTCCCAAGATGGCCTCCTGCTCCTATCTTTTATCAACCCTTTCGGGTGTTCTTCTCCAGCCCAAGTGCCACTAATTGGTACTTTTAAGTATGAGGCATTCAGAATGATCTGACCTACAATGGGCCAGAAAGGACAGGCTGCTCATTCTTCATGGAGGCCGGGAGGCGACAAACCATATTCAGATCATGTTCGAAGGAGGGGGTTCCCCCTTTCCTTCTTGACCTCCCTGATGATGCATATCATCCCTATGGGGTTCTTGTCCGGTCCTCTGAGCGCTATAAACCTTGAAGTGCCCAGAAAGCTGGACCTATCCCTCCTGACGATCTCCAGATCGACATCAAGAGGTCTGATGTCCTTTTTTCTACCCTCCAGGAATTCGCGCAGCTCTCCTCCCATGGGCCCCATGAGGTCTTCGAGAGAGCGGCTGGTGATCAGGTCCACCATCTTCTTTCCCACCAATTCCTTTGGATCATGACCTGTAAGGTCAAGAATGGAGGTGGTGATAAATGTGATGTTCATCTCCATGTCCACTGTCAATATCACATCGGAAATGTTGTCGTCCAGCAGGTGATAGAGTCTCTCGGTGTCCCTTAATTTCCGGAGCATGAGCTGCTTTTCGGTGGTGTCTTTGCCGAACTGGACGATCCCGTGTATGCATCCGTCCGGTGTTCTGTAGGGTGAAAAGGTCATATCCTGATAGAAGGTGCCCGAAGGCAATTTTCCCTCGACCTCTATTGAGATGGATTCTCCCGTATTCATTACACGGTTCAGGAGGTCCTTGAACTCATCGACCTTTTCGGAAGGAGCAAAATCCACGGCCGAGCTGCCGATCAATTCGCTGGATTCCAGTCCGTATACCTCATCGAGCTCTTGAGATCCCCAGAATCCATCGTAAACCAAATTCGTATCGATCACACCAATGAATGCTCCGCGGATGGAGGACAGTATGTTGTTCAGTTTTGCCTCGTTCTGCAGCAGTTCCTCCTGTACAGCCCTAAGCTCGGTGATGTCCCGCACAGTGGCCTGTATTACCGGAACTTCGTTAAGAGTGGTCATGACCAGTGAGATCTCTGCGATGAAGGGGTCCCCTCTTCTCAGATGCTCCCATTCGAATTTCAGGGTTCCCTTCTCGTGGACTTCCCTCAACAGCCTCATTGCCTTGGTCCTTGAGACCTCCCCGCCCGGTTGGAAGGGAGGTGACAGGTCCCAGACAAGTTCCCCGATCATCTCATCCCTTGAAGGTATGCCAAAAACCTTCAGTGTGGACTCATTGCATTGGATCACCTTTCCTTCATCGAGTATCATTACCGCATCCGGAAGGGATTCGAAAAGTGTCCTGTATACCTCCTCCTTTTCCCTGATGGCAGCCTCCATGTTCTTCCTCTCGGAGATGTCCCTGATAACTATGAGGAGCGATCTCTTGCCGTATAGTTCAAGGGGTGTGATGATGGTCTCGGTCTGAAAATCGGTGCCATCGAACCTTCGATGGACCCAATCGAACCTTGCCATACCTTTCTGCCTTGCATTTTCCATGTGAAGGGACAGCAGTTTCTGGGAACCCTCGCCTCCTGGCTGCGTCGGCGGTGAGAAGAAGTGGAATTTCCTGCGTATGAACTCAGTATCGCTGCATCCGAACATATCCTTTGTCGCATCGTTGCATTCGAATATGTTCTCATTATCGGTGATGATCATGGCGTCCATGGATGATTCGTATATGCTCCTGAACTTTTGTTCGCTCTGTCTTATCAATATCTGGGCCACTCGGCGCTCATCGACGTTCTCAAGTATTGCAGTGATCCCGTTATTCCCGTCTGCCATTATGGTGGGTATCAGCTTCGATCGGAAGAAATGCAGATCGTTGCCCATGTGTACTTCCAGGTCAAGGCTTGAATCCTTCCCCATGAGCGCTCTTTGAAGTGAAGAGATCTGTTCCCGGGTGTTGAATACAGGAAGGTCCACCGATGTTATGCTTCGATCTATCAGCATATCCTTCTTGACATGGAAGAACTTCAGGAAATTATCGTTCACATCGAGGATATTCATTTCCCCGTCGAGGCTCAGTATAAGATCGGATGAGAAATCAAGAAGGGCCGAGATAGGAACCCTGTGTGAAGGATAGTAAAGCTTTGCCCTCCCGACATTCATCATCTCTATCCTTCCGGTGTAATGAAGTATATCCAGGTACTTGGCAGTTGAGTTTCTGTTCAGTCCCACAGCCTTCGAAATATCTGTAATGGAAAGACCGCGAGGGTTGGATTTGAGGGTCCTCAATATTTCGGCGGAATGCTGTTGGTGTTCTTCCATGGACTCACCAGTGATAAGCATTAATGCAAAGCAAATATATAAATAGGGGAGATATAACCAAAAAAACATCTCTCATCATAATTTAAGTAAGATGATAGGATGGGTCTAGTCAGAGTGGGGGTAGGAAGGGGGATTGGATGTGTGCCGCATCTGGTCCCCGACCTTTTTCTGGATGATCTGATGATACACTACGGGATACAAAAAGAACATCCATTGAATTGTTGGAGCGATCAAGGCAGGTCGACTGGACATAACTAAAAAATATAAAAAGTGGTTATCATGGAGGTCTTACCATGAAAGCGGTTGTATTAGCTGGAGGTTCCGGTGAGAGATTCTGGCCCCTCTCAACTGCGGACAATCCTAAACAGTTCCTCAGGCTCTTCGGGAAACGGACCCTTCTGGAGGAGACCTACGATCGCCTTGCCAGAAGGTTCCAACCGGAGGATATCCTTGTAATTACATCATCCGATCATATTCCCAGGACGAGGTCTCTTCTGCCCGATCTTCCCACCGGAAATATCGTTGGAGAGCCGCTGAGCCGGAACACGGCTCCGGCATGTGCTCTCGGTGCTCTTTACGGAATGGATGATGATCTTGAGATCGTGGTCCCTGCGGACCATTGGATACCGGATCCTGATGCCTTCTGGGAAGCTTTTGACAGGGGAGCCGCTGCACTGAAGGTGAATGATGGTCTCTATACGTTCGGGATACATCCCACGAGGCCTGAGACGGGTTACGGATACATCGAGGCAGGCAAACCGGCAGGAAAAGGGATATTCGAGGCCAGGAGGTTCATCGAGAAGCCGGATCTCCGGACCGCCGGGGAACTCCTCGATGATGGAGGTTTCTTCTGGAATTCCGGTATGTTCCTCTGGAAGCCTTCCACCCTCATCGAGGAACTATCGATATGCTCCCCCGATATTGGCCGACCCCTTGAAGGTCTGGACCCCGGAGATGTGGAACAATTGAAGGCGGTGTATGACCGACTTCCGTCAAGGAGCATTGACTATGCGGTGATGGAGAGGTCATCGCGTGTGTTCATGATCGACGGGGGTTTCGAATGGTCCGATGTGGGCAGCTGGGCCTCGATGATAGAACTTGAAGGATATTCGGAAAGCACGTCAGAACATATCCTTGAGGGCTCCAGAAAGATATACGTTAGATCAACGACGGGCAGGTCCATAGGTGTGGTGGGCCTCGATGGAATTATCATCATCGATACTGATGATGGCCTCCTGGTCTGCTCTGAACAGCATGCCCAGATGGTCCGACAGATCGCGAAGTCTCTCAAAAGGGGGAAGTGATATGTGGAAAGTATGGGAGTTGCCCCCCGGTAGATCGTTTCATGGCCGGACCTCTTGCAGGGATGATATCCTGCAGGGTCCATTACACATTTTATGATCGGTTCCTATCTGCCACCAAAGGTTCCGATGTCCAGTGTACCTTCAGACAAGTTTAATTAGTATAAAGTGTCCAGGTTCATTGAATGGAAATATTGTTCATCCTTTTGGTCTCCATCGTGCTCGCTGTCGATGCTTTCGTGGTATCGGTGGCCTGCGGCATGTCGCATTCCAGGATCGACTGGAGGTTCTGTTTGAAGTCATCATTTTTCTTCGGTGCCGCCCAGGCACTTTTCTTCGGGACAGGCTTTTTTTTAGGGTATCTGATAGGGTCCTTCATATCGAAGGCCGGTCCATGGGTCGCATTCATCCTTCTCGCATCGATCGGAGCGAAGATGGCATGGGGATCGATAAGGGATCGGGATCGACCAAGGGAATGCAGGATCATCAGCAACAGGATGCTGGTCATGCTCTCGGTTGCCACATCGATCGATGCCCTTGCCGTGGGGATCACCTTTCCTCTCCTGGACATGCCCGTTGTGGTGTCTGTGTTGATAGTCGGCATCATCACGTTCATGCTCTCCTTCATAGGGGTCCTGTTGGGGGGACGTTTAAGGGGCAGATTTGACAGGGTGGCGGAGCTGATCGCAGGTATGATCCTCATGGGTCTGGGTGTCAAGGTGCTCCTCGACAACCTGCTCTGAAGTTCTCTATCCATGATCTGTGATCCCTTTCTCTTCCATTGGTTTTTTAAGCGACGGAAGTACTGTGGTGGATGTACATGCACGAAAAGGTACGTCTAATATGCATCGACATGCAGAACGACTTCACATCCGAGGGAGGTAAGTTCTACTTACCTAGACCCTCGGTGGATTTCGCAAGGAATGTCCTGTTCCCTTTTCTCGAGGATAGAGGCATCGTTGTAGCTGAGATAGCATCCGATTATCGCCAGCCCCGACCGGGGGATGACAGGGACTGTTGCAGACCAGGAGAGTGGGGATACGAAAGCATTGTCCCATCCGTGATCAGAAATGGGAGGCAATGGGTGAAGTCCATGAACTCACCCGTCTGGACAAGGAATGGCATTGGTGACCCGTCCGCACAACCCGGGGAGCCATTCCCGGACCCCAATGGTTTTGGGGAATGGCTCACTGACCATGTTGGTGGAAGGAATGATGTATTGAAGGTCGTCCTGTTCGGCCTCACGGCAGATTGCTGTGTCCTGTCCACGGTGCAGGAGCTGAAGTGGAGAGGATATGATGTCAATGTGCTTTCGGAGGCAACGGATATGAGGTCAGGAGACCCGGAAGAGAAGGAGTTGTTTCTAAACACTTCACCGTTCATTTTCTGGGGGTCCGCCATCAGGTGGGTGGATCTGCAGCATCTCTTATGAAAAAGGCTTCTATTCCCAGGACATAATCTCGTCGTCCTCGTCCAGTACCATTACGTCCGTGCTTTCCCCGGATCTTTTTCCTACCGTCATCGCCACTGCGGCTATCAGGCCCAAAAGGCACAGTACTGCGACCACGATCAGCATGACGATCAGAAGGTGGGGTATATCCTCATCCGGTCCGCTGTCGTTCTGGGGCGAGGGGAAGCTGGAATCGTTTTGGGGATCGCTGCCGGCCCTGAACTCGTCAAGGTTGCTGTATCCGTCCCCATCCCTGTCCAGCATGGAATCGTCCGTGGATGGGTCCAGACCATTCAGATATTCCCAATTGTCGTCCATCCCGTCCCCGTCCAGGTCCTCCCCTTCCGAGGGGATCATATCATCATCGTCATCCGGGATGTCATCGTCCCCTGGTCCGATCGGTTCGTCGTCATCCGGGATGTCGTCATCCCCGCTTTCCCCGGGTATGTATTCCATGATCGAGGCCTCGTACCTTGGAGAAGTTCCTGAATTCCCGGATGGGTCCGATGCCCGTACCCTGTAGTACACGGTGCCGTAAGCTTCAAGTGGGATCCGGAACGTGGCAGAGTGGCCCCCCGGAACCCGGGTCAGTTCGCTAAGTGTTTTATCGGAACTTCCGCCCAGCCACCATTCCAGCTCCGCATGTACAACCCCGATATTGTCGACTATCTCCACTGTCATAGTCAGGTTGTCACCAGCATTTACTGTGCCAGGCGCTTGAAGTGGTCCGAAGGTTGGCGGATCGTTATCCAGCACTTGAACGGTACGGTTGTTCGAGATATTGGTGTTCCCAAAGATGTCCCTCGCCTGGAAGTGGTAGTTGATCCCCTGAAGGGAATCGACAGGTGGATCGACAACGGCAGTCCAGTTCACCCCGTCGTCCTGGAGCTCCATTTCCAATGACCCGGCTCGAATGGAACAGTATAGGGCCACGGAACCCACCATGGTGTTGTCGGATACAGAGACCCTGAATTCGAAGGGATCCCCGGTGGTGGTATTTCCGGAAGACCAATCCCTGATGAAAACCGGTTCGTCATTGTCCGTAATATTCGTGGTGTTCTCCCCGGAATGGGCCCAGTTGCCGGAGGTGTCCACTGCATGGAAGATATGATGCAGGAACGTTAGGTCAGTAGAAGAAAGTTGGATGGAAAGGGTCCAGAGTCCCTCTTCTTTTGCCATCGGTATGGTCTCAGGGTCGGGGTAGTTCCTTCTCCAGTACTCGACAAAGACACCCTCCAGGCCTATGTTGTCCTCTACCGACACTGCGAACCTGTAGCTGTCCGAAGTGGTACCGGACCGGTCCGAGAGGTCCTGTAGGAAGATGGGAGCGTCATTGTCCTGCACCTCCAGGCTCCCTTCAAGGGAATCGTTTAGATTGCCAGCTCCATCATATACCGCGGCAGAGTAATTCAGTGTACCGATCCTGTCAACGGGAACATCCCAGGTGAGCATCCATCCACCGGAATAATGGAGCATCGACCTGGTGTCGACCTCGTCGGAGCCGTCCCATGATAGGAACAGCATAACGGAGGAGACATTGATATTGTCCTCAGCGTATACGAGGAAATCCACGGTTCCGCCTGTCGTCGCGGTGGAATTCGTCAGATCGTCGATGAACCATGGAGCATCGTTGTCGATGACATCAACGTTGTACCATGGTGTTTCGTTCCAGTTGCCCGAGTTGTCCCTTGCTCTTATACGGTAGATCAGGTCATCGGTGGAGTTGAAGGCAACGATGACGGGGAAGGTCCAGTTGGCATCTTCCGGAAACATCTCGTTGGTTGTGGACCCGTTGATGCCCTGGCCTTCCGTTCGCAGGTCAAGGAGTACCTGCTGGATCCCCGCCTCGTCGTATGCCTGGCATTTGAAGATATATTCATCCCCCGTGGTGGCATACCCGGATGATAATATGGCAAGGGTTGGCGGCTTTACATCGATCGATATGTTGCCGGTGAAAGGCCGGAAGTTGTATCCGGTTGCCGTGATGTTGACGTTATCGAAGTTCCGGGTGGAGAAATTGAAGTAAGCCTTTCCGTTGCTATTTGTGAGGTTGTAAGCGTAATAACCTGACTGCTGGAGGCATACGAGTGCATTGATGACCGGAGATCCGCTCGAGTTCCTCACCGTGATGTTGAAGTCCGGGTACGACCTGCCGATGTTGTCCGGAAGCGTTATGTTGAACGTATCGGGTTCGCCGGTCCTGACGTGCATCTCGGGCTCCCCCATCAGGTTGAGGGCCATCTGAAGCCAGCGGTAGGAGTTGTTGGAGGCCGACCATCCCACATATGCGTTCTTCGCCAGGGCGAAGTGGGCTCCCATGTTCGTATTCCCGTTGGAGAACAGCTCCGCCGCCATTCTGTACATATATACCTCGGAGGTACCGCTTCCCGGGTTGTAAGGTGCATACCAGCCGTACCTGCTGTTCCCGATGAAGGCCACGGAGCCGCCGTCGGACTCCATGACATGAAGCTCGCCGATGCAGTCGTTCACGCTGAAGCGGTTGGCGATGCATCCAAGGGAGTTCATGACACCGATCCTGTATCCGCCGTTGTAATTGGGAATGTCCGAGTTGTAAAGCGAGCTCTGGCTGGCGGTCCCAACGCTCATGACATTGTAATTGGAATGGCCCGAATGGAAGGCATATGACAGGCCTCCGTTCACCTGACCCATGAAGTTGGGTCTGTCGAGGTTCCCGAACACGCCCTGGGCGCTGTCATAAAGGGAGGTAGCATTGACGTTCGGGGGGAGGAGTTTGTTCTTGATAAGGTCCATTCCCAGGGAGGAGTTTGTGTTCGCATCGAGATATTCCCCTGCAAGGGTCATGTTGTTCAGATACCCTGCGAGCGGGTCGATCTCGTATTTCAGGGTCTTCGCAACGAAGGTGTTCATCTCCGCCGAGGACTGGGCCGGAGCCCTTCCGACTATGACATCGGGTCTGAGGTCCACTTTGTCCTCGACCTCGCCGTAGATGCTGTCGTTGTCGGCGTTGAAAGACCCATCGAGGTCGGAGTAATAGAGGTCGGCAGCGCAATCCGTTTCCACGTAGCTTCCTGACTTGACATATGTGGACCTGTACGGGATGACGGAGATGTCACCCCCCAGCAGGACATACTCTGTTTCCCATGCGGAAACGGCGTCCTTTATGAAGTTCCTGACCTTTTCCTGGTTGTCCGATCCGTTATAGTTGGAGGTGATGAAGGACATCTCCACTATCTTTGAGGGCACACCTTTTTGCTGCTTCCAGTCCCTTATCTTCGAAAGGTGGTCCCCTACCATTACACTGTTGGTGACGATCACATACTGGACATCATCCTTCTGGAGTGGAGAGGACGCGGGTGAATTGAGAGGTCTTGCCCCGAACCTGTCTAGGTCCTCCGGGTTCTCGAGCATACCTTCCAGATAGCTTCTGAAGACCGAGGTCGATCTTGTGATGGTCGAGGTTTTCTCTCCATCCACCGGGAATGAGAACCAAATTCTGCCTTCCACGCTCTCGTATATCGCAAGGCTTCCATCCGGCCTGGGGAGAACCGGCTGGAAGACCAGGTCCTGGATGAAGTATCCGCGGACACGTCCGGGAGTGATAAGTCTTAGTGGACCATCGAGAGGGATCGAATATTCCTTCGGGGGTGGATCTTCCTGCAGTCCGATCGGGACCTGCTCGGGCACCCCGAGGATCGGTCCCGGGGCTGCGATCGTATGGAAAGTGGAGGAGACTATCTCTATCTGCACATCGGAGGCGTAAGGGTCGAGTACGAAAGAGTGGAAAGATACAGGCACGAACGGTTCTCCCGATACAGCGTTTGATCCCATTCCTTCCTTTGCGATCCCCAGAAATCCTTCGATATCGAAGAATTCCACACCAGATGGTTCGAACGTGAAATGGAAATCCACGTATTCCTCGAGGAGGCAGGATGTCAGCTCCGTCAACTCTTCAGAGGTTTGACGTGGATCGGCCGCTGCAAGGATCGAAGAGGGAAACAGCATGAATAGAACGAAGAACGGAACAACCCTCTGATACCTCAATGCTAGTCCTCCATGGTCTTGACTGCCTACCCTATGGATCATCCGGTCAATCCTGTATCCATAGATATTATTAGTGGTATCCAACGCCAGCTACTTTATATTATTATCTGCAGGAATTCCGTTCCTGTAAGATAGCCATTGACATCATATCTTCTTTCTGTTGTCAATTACCCTCTTTGCCTTGCCCTGGGTCCGGGGTATGGTCCCGGGTTCGAGGAGCTCTATCCTTGCCCTCAGGGTAAGGGAAGCCTGGAGCCTGTCCCCGACCTTCTCGGCTAGCTGTTTGAGGTCCGCCTTGCCCCAGAATTCCGGAGCCACCTCCACCTGTACGAAGAGATGGTCCAGCTTTGCGGTCTCGAGAACTATCTGGAACTGCTCACCGAGCTCGGGAATGCTCACGAGTATGTCCTCTATCTGGGATGGGAAGACGTTCACGCCTCCCACGATGAGCATATCGTCCGAGCGCCCCTTGATCCTCATTATCCTGGGGTGGGACCGTCCGCAGGCACACCTGTCCCAGTTGATCACGGCCAGATCTTTGGTCCTGTATCTCAGCAGGGGCATTGCTTCCCTTGACAGCATCGTAAAAACGATCTCACCCTTCTCACCCGGTGGAAGCACCTCTTCCGTATCCGGGTCTATGGTCTCAACGTAGAATTCGTCGGACCAAACATGCAGGCCGTTCTGCTGGGGGCATTCCACCGCGACCCCGGGGCCGTAAAGCTCCGACATGCCGTAGAGGTCTTGGGCTTTGATCCCCAGGCTCTTTTCGATGTGCTTCCTGGTCTCGTCGGACCAGGGTTCCGCCCCGAACATCCCGATCCTGAGACTGAGCTCCGAAGGGTCCACCCCCTCTTCCTTCAGTGCCTCGATAAGGTAGAGGGCGTAGGAGGGGGTACAGCATAATACAGTGCTCTTCATGTCCTTCATCATGCTGATCTGTCTCTTGGTGTTCCCGGTGGCTGTTGGGATCACCAATGTTCTCAGCCTCTCGGCACCCATGTGGAACCCGAGACCTCCCGTGAAAAGACCATAACCGTATGCGTTCTGAACGATGTCATCCGGAGTGACACCGGCGCAGGAATAACATCTGGCCATAAGGTTCGACCAGGTGTTCAGATCCTTTTCGGTGTATGAGACCACGGTGGGAATGCCTGTCGTTCCTGAGGAAGCATGGAGCCTGTTGACCGTCCCTATAGGGACAGCAAGTATACCGTAAGGATAATGGTCCCGAAGATCGTCCTTGACCGTGAACGGTATCCTGCTCACGTCATCCAGTGTCCTGATATCCTCGGGTTTTAGCCCGGCCTCATCGAACTTCCTTCTGTAGAAGGCAACATTCTCGTAGGCATGTTTTACCTGTCTCCGGATCCTCTCAAGTTGCAGGGCCCTGATCTCTTCTTTCGTCATGAACTGCTCTTTTTCCTGGAACAATGGGACTCCTCCCTGGGCGTGTTTTTGTCCTGTCGCTTTGGACCATGGTCCTGTCGGCAAGACCCCGGGTCGAACGAGACAGACTGCACACCTCAATGATTATGGATTAGATTAGCTTTTTGCCGTTCACTGGGACAGGTTCAACAGTGGAAATATTTTTAATTCACCTCATCCTACGGATGCCGGGACCGGTGAGCGCTGCCGGGCCGATGTCGATCCTTTTTGGGGGCCTTCCTTGCATGGAAAAGGGATCGGGGGTGTTCACCGATGTCATACGTACTCAGATGGGGAAACAGGACCTGGCTGTATGGAGCAATGTTTGGCCTCGGCATAGGCATGGCCGTTCTCCTGATATTCTGGCAGATGCTTGGAAAGGAAGCTTTCCTCAACTATTACTCTCCCATGCTCGGTTATTACGTCCTGCTGTCCATCTGTCAGAGCCATTATTTCAGGAGGAAGCCGGTTCCCGACATGGGCGGACTGTTCAGACAGTTCGCGTCGATATTCGGTGCGGTCGTGATATTTTTCGTCAATCAGACCATCATGATAAACATATTCGCGGTCCCGGAGATTACCCACCCGGTACTTGACCACGGCGGCATAGTGATGACGGGGCATTTCAGCTTCATTGTTTTCGGTTTCTTCATCTACGGCTTCGATGACTTCATGTTCAAGGGCAAACTGGTCGGCTGGATGAAGAACGATGTCGTGAAGGCTGTTTTCTGGTATCTCATCATCTGGGTCGTCTGGGTATTTCTTTTCTATTTCGGTGTTGGCAAGGGTCATTCCGCACTGGAGTACAGCTCCGAGAACATGGACCAACTGCTTGCTATCAGCCAATGGGTCATCATCATGTCCCTGCTGTATGCACTTGTTTTCAAGGATTGGCTCCCTGATCTGCAGATGAAGTTGCGGATGCGCAACGACTATCTCTTCGGAGCATTCCTCTTCGTGGCTGCCGTTGCTATCGGTGCTGCAGTTGCATACCTGTGCTATGCTGCCCTTCCTCATATAGCGCCCTGGGAAGAGCCATTGACGAACGGTGAGAGATGGCATCGGGTCCTTTACATGGGAACATATCCTTTGACCCCGGCGGTCCTGCTCGGATTGTACTCCAATAATTTCACGTCCACAAGCTCTGCCGGTTGGAGGGTCGTAAAGAGGTTAATTGTGCTGATACCCCTGATAGTACTCCTCTATTTCTTCTTCCACCTGGTGATAGCCCAGCCGGAGCTCATCCCCAACTGGCTATCCACCAACTGGATATCACCCGGGCTTCTGGATGAGGGCATGGGGATATTCCATAGCGAGGGAGGCTGGTATCACCAACTGGACCTGTACTTCAACTTCACTGTCTCCATCATCCCACTTACACATCACTGGTTCTGCGGTAAGTGGGGTTTCATGAAGAAGATCGAGGAGGAATAGGACTTCTCTTGAGGTTGCCCTCAATGTTTTCTGTACCGGATGAACCTCCCGCGAACAGCTCGACCGATGTCTTCAGGTACCTTCCCGATACTTGATGGACATCATATAGGTTCATACATTTTACAAATGATTGATAATGATGAGGTTTTTAAGGAATATGGAGCATTTATAGAAAAAATATCGCTCGCAATTTCGTAAATGAACCTATGTGTTTATATGATGAAATGTCCATGGACCAGTGGTGGTCTGAACATGGCCCGAAGGGGAATTCGAGAGTACGACGCAAAAAGGATATTCTACAGGATGATGCCGCAGTATACGGGGGAGAAGATCAAGTTCGATATAATGCCGATCCTGGTCGACCCCGGGACCAATATCGACAAGCTTCCGGAGGAGAACCCGTGGCTTGAGAACATGAGGCTTGTGGTCAAACCTGACCAGCTCTTTGGAAAGAGGGGAAAATCCGGTCTGGTCCTTCTTGATGCTTCCTTCGAGGAAGCGGCAAACTTCATAAAGCAGAAGATGGGAAAGAGCGCCAAGATCGGGCAGGTGAAAGGGAAGTTGACACATTTCCTAGTGGAGCCGTTCATCCCTCACGACAGTGAATACTACATTGCAGTCAAGATGGAGACCGACGGCGACCACATCTATTTCTCAACCCAGGGCGGTGTGGACATCGAATCGGTCTGGGAAACCGTGAAGGAGATCAAGGTCGGACCTCTCGAGGAACAGGAGTTCGACCCCGAGCCGCTCCTTATGGACCTGAAAGCGGATGAAAGAAAATTACTGTTACCTTTCATCAAGGGAACTTACCGTTTCTTCGTCAACCACGATTTTGTCTATTTCGAGATCAATCCGTTCACCATCGTGGATAAAAAGATCAAGGTCCTTGATATGGTGGCGAAAGTGGACGATACTGCAGTATTCCAGAATGTGGGAGTTTGGGATTTCGGTGAGTTCCCCGAACCCTTTGGAAAGGACCCGACACCTGAAGAAGCTTACATAAAGTCCCTGGACGAGAAAACAGGTGCCTCCCTGAAACTTACCATATTGAACCCCGAGGGCATGATATGGACCATGGTGGCAGGCGGGGGCGCTTCGGTTGTTTATGCGGACACTATCGTTGACATGGGTTTCAGCAAGGAGCTCTCCAACTATGGGGAGTATTCCGGGGACCCGTCAACGGAATTGACCTACCTCTATGCCAAGACCATCCTTTCATTGATGACAAGGGCAAAACACAGATCGGGGAAGGACAAGATCCTCATCATAGGGGGCGGCATCGCAAACTTCACTGATGTCGCAAATACCTTTACAGGTATCATCCAGGCATTGAGGGAGTATTCCGACAAGATGAAGGAGGTGGGGGTCAGGATATTCGTCAGGAGAGGGGGTCCGAACTACAAGGCTGGCCTGGAGAAGATGAAGGAGGTCGGGTCCGAGATAAGCATACCCATAAAGGTCTACGGTCCGGAGCTCCACATGACATCGATAATTCCAATGGCTATCAGAGATGAAGGAAAGGGGGTGAACTGATGGAGCCGTACCTGCTTTTTTCCAGGGATACCAGGTCCATAGTCTTCAACATGCAGACAAGGGCTGTACAGCGAATGCTGGACTTCGATTATCTTTCCGGAAGGAACAAGCCTTCCGTCGCTGCAATAGTCAATCCCGGCAACTCCGGAACACATAAAGCCCATTGGGGCAAGGGAGAGGTCCTGATACCCATATACCCCTCCATACAGGCTGCAACGGATGCCAACAGCGATATAGACGTGATGGTGAACTTCGCGTCCTTCAGGTCCGCGTACGCCACCACGAAGGAAGCCCTGCTCAACAAACAGATAAGGGTGGTGGCGGTCATCGCCGAGGGAGTCCCCGAGAGAAAGGCCAGAGAACTTGCCCATCTTTCCAGGAAACTGAAGAAGATCATCATCGGTCCGGCAACCGTCGGGGCGGTCGGGGCAGGTGCCTTCAAGGTGGGCAACACGGGAGGTACCATCGATAACATAAAAGAACAAAAGCTCTACAGGAGAGGTTCGGTGGGACTCGTAACCAAATCCGGGGGCCTCCTCAACGAGATGTTCAACATAGTATCGCACAATACCGACGGGATATTCGAGGGGGTTGCCATCGGAGGGGATAAATATCCCGGATCGGGCCTGATCGACCATCTGCTCAGATACGAGGCAAATCCCAAGATAAAGATGATGGTCGCCCTGGGAGAACTGGGAGGTGATGAGGAGTATAAAGTGGTCGATGCGGTCAACAGGGGACTCCTTACCAAACCCATCGTTTTCTGGGTCATGGGAACGTGCTCCAAGATGTTCCCGGCCGGCGTCCAGTTCGGTCACGCTGGCGCAAAGGCCGGTGCCGAGGCGGAGACCGCCGATGCCAAGAACAAGGCCTTGAAGAAGGCCGGTGTTATCGTCCCGAACTCGTTCGATACACTGGGAGACGAGATAGCCAGAACCTTCATCAAACTCAAGGACGAGGGCAAGATCACCCCGATAGAGGAGCCCCGGGAGATACCAAACATACCCATGGACTATGCGGATGCTCTCAAGAAGGGAATCATACGTAAGCCCACCTCGTTCATAAGCACCGTCGCCGATGACAGGGGTGAGGAGGTCAACTATGGCGGATATCCGATATCGGAGATCGTTCATTCAGGGGGAAAGATAGGTGACGTGATATCCCTTCTGTGGTTCGGCCGGAGGTTCCCGAAATGGGCAACCGATTTCATGGAGATGGCCCTGATGATAGTTGCGGACCACGGACCAGCAGTTTCAGGAGCACACAACGCCATCATCGCTTCCAGGGCCGGAAAGGACCTGATCTCCTGCCTTTGCTCGGGCCTTCTCACCATCGGACCGAGGTTCGGAGGCGCCATAGATGACTGTGCAAAGTTCATGAGCGAGGCCTTCGGCCGCGGTCTTTCACCCAGGGATTTCGTTTCCGAGATGAAGGACAGGAATGTGAAGATACCAGGCATAGGCCACAGAGTGAAGTCACTGGAAAATCCCGACGGGAGGGTCACTCTGCTGATCGAGTATGCAAGGAAGAAATTCCCAAGGGCGGACCTTCTGGATTATGCTCTTGGTGTTCAGGCGGTCACCACACAGAAGAAGTCGAACCTCATATTGAATGTGGACGGGACGATAGGGGTCCTCATGGTGGACATGCTTCGAGGGGTTGGATACTTTGATGACGACGAGGTCAAAAGGATAGTCAACCTCGGTTATCTGAACGGTTTCTTCGTCCTGGGCAGGTCCATCGGCCTCATCGGACATGCACTGGACCAGAAGAGACTGAACGAGAGGTTGTACCGGCATCCGTGGGAGGATATACTCTACATGGTCGAGAGAAAGGAATGAAGGTCCGGTATCGACCGAGCAGGTCCATAGCCTATCTCGGTCCAACACCTCCAGGAGCCATATCGGAAAGGATCTCAACCTTGAAAAATAATGTTAAAAGAAAAAAAGGGGCGCATCGGGAACACCGGTGCGCTCCTGAAGTCCTTTCTTCTCATCCCCTGATACCCTGGTCCAATCTGGATCTCACAGCGTCGATCCATTCCTCCGAGAGGTAGACCTTTTCCGGTGCCGGCACCGATAGCCTTGCCAGGTCCCCGGTCATGATGCCGGATTCTATCATATCAAGGACCACCTTCTCAAGACGGTCAGCGAACTCGCAGGCCTCCGGGGTCCCATCGAGCTCACCTCTCTTTCTGATCGCACCCGTCCAAGCAAAGATGGACGCCACCGAGTTCGTGGAGGTCGGCTCTCCCTTGAGGTGCTTGTAGTAGTGTTTCTGGACCGTACCGTGGGCGGCCTCGTACTCGAAGTACCCCTGAGGGGAAACCAGAACGGATGTCATCATTGCAAGGCTACCGAAAGCGGATGCAAGCATGTCGGACATGACATCGCCATCGTAGTTCTTGCATGCCCAGAGGACACCCCCCTCGGACCTCATGATCCGGGCAACGGCATCGTCTATGAGAGTGTAGAAGAAGGTAATTCCGGCCTC
>JAFGJI010000057.1 GCA_016929175.1 Thermoplasmatota archaeon
CAATGACACGACGGACAGGACCAATCCGGTGGAGGGGATCCAGATAGCATCCCCCCAACAAGGCTGGTGGAAGGTGGAGATCAAGGCCTACAACATTCCCATGCGGTCCCAACATTACGCTCTGGCAGCGAACTACGAACTGATAGGGTCAGACATGATCACGGATATCGAAACCTACAGAAGATACGTTTCCACAAGCAGAGACAATGTGACCGTCAGCGTGTTCGATCCTCTCAAGACCGCACAGCCGAGCATTGCTGTTCACATTCATTCGGACAGCGACCCGACAGGAAAGAACATCGTGCTTTTCAGGGTCGGCATACTCGGGCAGTTCAATGGATACTTCCATACGAGCAACACCTCGACATCCTCACCATCCTCCCTTTACGTATCCGATGATGATGCCATAACCGTGAGATACACATCTTCTTCGTCATCCATTTACTCCGAATTGACCGCGAAGGACCCGGTCGGTCTTGCCGTATTCCGCTCAATGGCATTGAGTTTGGTCCAGTCAGAGCATGAGGTGGTGCATCTGACCGGGACGACCGAGGTCGGCGTCCCGGCCTACTGGAGGTTCGACGGGCTGGACCAGGGATGGATGTCCTTCCATGACGATGGCATGGGCCTGAACGGCGACCGGGTAGCCAACGACGGAAATGTTTCCGCCTTGTGGTCGGTACCCCCGGACACTTTTGGTACAAGAATGCTCTTCACATTGGTCGAGGATCCCTTCCTCGGTCCGCTGCTCTACGACCAGTTCAATGTAACCTTCAATGCTTCCAAACCCAGGTATCCCAAGAACCTGACCGCCACCACGCTCGGGGGGGGCAATACGGCGTTGCTTAAATGGGATGAAAGCAACGAGACCGACCTCTCCCACTACTCGGCTTTCACCAATATCAGCGGCTCGACCGCCTCCGATCCCGGCGGGTGGACCATGGTTGCCAACACCTCCGGTGTTGACACCAACCTTGCCATAGGCAACCTGACGGACGGAGTGGAATACTGGTTCAGGTTATCCGCGGTGGACCTGAACGGTAATACATCATCCATGTCCCTCCCTTTCAATGTGACCCCTACGGACACGGAGGCCCCTCTTGTTGACCTGATCACCACCCCTTACACGATAGTGGGCGTCGCCAGTTTGAGCTTTGTCGGGAGCCCGGACCTCGCAAATGTGGAACTGCAGTATTACAACGACTCCAATGGTAACGGGATCGAAGATGACGGTGTTTGGGTGCATGCAAGTATGGGCGGCCCGAACGATCTCACATGGGACACGAGGAACGGATCGGGGGGGCCAGGCAATGTGGACAGCATGTTCCTGAGGTACCGTGGATATGACGAGGTCCCCAATATTTCGAACTGGACCACTGCCTACGGCTTCCGGATAGACAATCAGGGCCCATCCTCTGTCGAACTGCTTGATCCACCACCTCGTGTGACGCGGATCCATTCTCATTCCATCAACGGAAGGTCCGAACCTCTGGGTTTCGTCCAGGTCTGGAAGGGCGGAGTTCTTGACAGCAACAACAGCGTCGGAGAGCTTGGTACGTTCTCATTCGACCTGGAACTTGATGAGGGTCTGAACAACATCACCGTTGCAGCTTTCGACCAGTACGGAGCTGGACCCACACTTCGGACCTACTGGTTCACTCTGGACACCATGCTCCCGGTTCCCATGCTCGAGGTCGAGGACCAGTCGCATATTTTCAGGGAGATCGGATGGCAACCCTACCTGTTCAATTCGACCTCATACGACGAGGGTGTGGACCCTGCTTTCACCTACATAGAGAACATAACCTGGAGTTACAGCGGCATTGACGGGATCGCAAAGACATACTACGGCTTCGACCAGTTCCCGGTGACCTTCATCGAACTCGGAGACCACGAGCTTTCGATCCGTGTGAGGGACCCCGCGGGGAACTCGGAAGAAATGACACTACTGATAACTGTCTTCGATAATACATCACCGGTCATATCGGTCGAAGGGGAATTGAGGGTTGATGAAAAGAGCCTTGTGACCTATGAGCTCAACTGGACCGACAATGACCCCAGAGCACATCTTCGGGAGAACTTCTCGATAGATTGGAGCTTCACGGGACCGGGCGGATACCTCCAGAACCACTCCGGTCCTATTGTCTATACGGTTTTCCCCGATCCCGGGTCTTACATGCTTCATGTCTCCATACGGGATGGGGGCGACAATACGGCGGGGCTCGAGCTCAATATAACTGTTGATGACAGAACGCCCCCGGCGGGCAGTATACTTGGAAGTCAATACGTGATACTCGGGATACCGGAATCATATTCTGCCAACCTGACCGATAACGGACTGCCCATGCCCGAGGGGAGCATCCACAAATGGACGCTGAAGTATCTCGAAGGACCGATATCGCAATGGTGGACCATGAATCTCACAGGGATATCCTTCAGTTTCAACTTCACCGAACCAGGGGCCTACACCCTGCTTCTTGTCGCTTCGGACCCGTCAGGTAACTCCAGGGAATTCCAGATCAACATCAACGCGGACGGCGACCTCACATCGCCACACATCGCAGAGGTACTTCCTGCCGAGGACCCGACATATCAATTCAGCGAGAACACACATTTCATGATCAGATTCTCGGAGAGGATGAACAGGACCTCCATCACATCGGATTCGATCTACCTGCTCCATCCCAACGGTACAAAAATTGCAGGGACACTGACCATTTCCGTGAAGGATGAAAGAACAGAGGTCCTTCTGGAAACGGATACGCTGGAATTCGAGCTGACCTATTCTCTGGTGGTCGAGCCAACCGTCAGTGATACATGGAACAACCGGCTCCTTGACAGGTTCTGTGCCAACTACACCATCAGGACATTGTTCAAGCTTGTTTACCCCTGGGGCCCCTCCCACTCGGAATTCTTCGCGAACATAACGAATACCACCGCCATCGTCCTCAGGTTCTCGAACCCGGTCCTTGCATCTTCCGTCGTCAATTACATTTCCATCAGGGCGATCACCAGGGAAGTTGACATATTCACCGGAAAGGAGAGGACGATAAGGACCCCGACATCCTTCGTTGTCAAACAGGGAGAGGACAATTATACCATCATCATCGAGGCATTCATGGACGAAGGGGGAACCTACAATTTCACACTGTCACAACAGGCGATGGACATATTCAACTACGAGCTTGACCAGACATACACGTGGGAATTCAGTACATACCTTCCTCCTGTTACAAATGGTCCCGATGATGATGAAGAAGAGGATGACGACGACCTGCCCCGGTGGATGAATGACCCGAAATGGTGGATACTGGCAGCGGTCCTGGTGGTGCTCCTTATACTGGCCCTTGTGATCTTCGGGGCAATAAGAAGGAGAAGGAACCTTGAAAAGATCTGGGAAGCAGGACGGGACGAGGAGGGTGCAAGGAAAGAACCTACGCCCTTGGCAGCTCCCGCTCCTGCCGATGAGGCATCTCGATCACCCGAGGAGGAAGAGGAGGTCATGTCCAAACCGCCAAGCTACGAGGACCTGTACGGACCCACTGTGCCAATGAAGGGTCAGGAGCCTGAAACCGGTCCGCCTGTGGACCTTTTCCCCTCTCCCTTCCTCTCGGATAATGCAATGGAAGGAGGCAAGACCCCTATAGACTGGGATGAGGACGAGGAGGAAGAGGGATGGGATGGGGACGAGGAAGAGGACAATGATGAAGAAAAGTGGGATGATGAGGAAGATGATTGGGGGGAGGACGAAAATGAAGAGGGTTGGGATGATGAGGAGTAAAAATGGTAGATGATACCATCACACCGCAAAAGATCGTGGATAATTATCCATTATTGATGTGTGCAATTCACCCGGTAAGTATTATTAAGGGAACATGGATTAGTATTTCCCGGAGTTCATTGGGGCTCCTTCCGAAGTAAAGAGGTTAGGTCCAAATGACGATGGGTCTGAAGATACACCAGATGCTCAAGGACGAGAGGTCCGATCCCCCCGAGATGGTGGAAGAAGCGAGGAAGCGGAAGGAAATGTCCGACAGTATTCTCGAGATAATATACCACAAGCTGATGAGCAGGGGGAAGGACAGGAATACGAGAGTATCCGTGATGGACCAAAATGAAACAGAGGAACGTTGATCTCCCGTGCCTTTAATATAATAAATGTTCCTTCCATGTTCGAACGAGAAAGGACACGGTGGGGTATGAATACCATCCGTTCAAGTTTCTATGCAAGAGGGTGACATATCATGCTAAGAATGTGCAGAGACCATGGATATTTTCGCGGAGAGGACTGTCCCGTCTGTGGAGATGAGGGAAAGTTCCTCATGAGTTCATATGAATTGGAATCACTTGGAAGGATCATGGCCGGTATATTGAGGCATTTTCCCGAGAAGTTCAGTCTGCATATGGACGAGGAGGGCTTTGTTGACATCTACAAGATGGTTTCAGCGATCAAGCGCAAGAGGGGTGATCGGATGAGATGGCTGAGACCAAACCATATCATCGGTCTTGTCGAGACCGATCCAAAGGGGAGATATCAGGTTGACAGCAATCATGTCAGGGCCACTTACGGCCACTCCATAGAGCTGAGCATGAGCCTTCCCACCGACAATATACCCGAGAGGCTCTACTATCCTGCCGGTCCGGGAGAGGTGGATACACTACTCCAGAACGGCATCCAACCAGGGGATAGAACGATGGTTCATCTCTCCAGGACGTGGAACGATGCATACGAGGCCGGAATACACAGGGAAGGACCCGAGCCGGTCATCATCAGGATCGATGCCGAGGGTGCTCAGAACAACGGCATAATAATCCAGAGAGCCGGAAAGACCGTCTTCACGGTGGAAGAGATGCCTGCCGATTTCCTGCAGCTCTCCGACGAGGTGGACATCGAGCTTTCGAAAAAGGAGATGATCGAAAGAGGTCTGGACTTCGGAGAGAAGGTGATCAAGGATGACAACGGGGAGACCGTTGAGGACGAAAACCCGGAAGATGACGACCTGGATGTCGAGGAGGAAAACCTCACCGATGAAGATGCCGATCTGTCCGATGATGAGACCGATGAGGACCTTGACATAGAGGATGACGATATTACGGATGATGACCTAAATATCGAAGAGGATAACTCCGAATAGTGAAGGACACCTTTTCGTCCTGACCGTAAATGGTTAAATAGGACCTATCGATTAGAGCGGGTTCCCCGCCAATGAACGCAGAGGTAGCTCAGCCCGGTAAGGCGCGAGACTGGAATACGACCCGCAGTCCTCCGGACATCTCGTGGGAGCAATCCCTCGGGGGTTCAAATCCCCTCCTCTGCGCCATTTTTACCTTTTCAAGAGATCAAATTCATAGCAGAAAAGGTAAAAACCAGCAAGATCGCCCAATGATTTTCATCTCAACTGATCTTGCTAGGTCTGAGGCCATTAAAAATGATTGGTGTGGTGGCCTCAGTTTTCCTTCTCGTCAATTTTTATAGTTTCAGGAAATGGCGCGCGAGATTGCTCACATACGATATATAGGTCCAGACAATAATTATGTCTTATTTATCTGGCCCCTGAGATCTTGAATTGCGTCGCTTATTATCCGATCTCATGGTCCCCTCCTCTGCGCTTGGATGTTTAAGAAATCATTTCCATGAAAGCTTAACATCCAAGGCCGTAAAATCGCCAATTCATTATTCTTCGAACTGATCTTACCGGACCCGGGACCGGTCGATGGTGACCATTAGCCCGGCATTCCAGGGAGCTCCAGCCGTTTTGGACCTGTTTCCCCCGCCCAATCAAAAACTATATATCAAAAATAGTGGTACTTGAGAGGTCAAGCTCTGGGTTGAGTAACATGGCTGCTTCCGACGGATCCGATAAATATTCACGAATCGAGACATTCCTGGACAACGCAGACAAGGTCCGGGAACCCTCTTCTCTTCAGGAACCGTTCCTCTCATTATGGCTCAGGATACACGGAGAGATGCCCACATTGATGTCCAAGGAGGATACCAGGTCCGTCATGAGCGGGGTTTCGGTGGAGCAGTTGCTGGACGTTGAGATCGCCCACTCCGAGGAGTTCACCGGGCACCCCCAGGAGAAGAGCAGCATAGAGATGGTCTCCCCGAAGGATGTCGGACCGACAGTGGAGATGAAGGTTGAGGACAAACGTGTCAGGTTTAGGGCCGCGGGAGAGGATGACCTTGCCGCAATGAAGATCAAGGAGGAAGCTGCCGCAAAGGTCGTTGGCATCCAGAAGGATACCGCTCCTCTGAAAGGGATCGGTGGAAGCGCTGCAAGGATCGCATCAATGGTCAGGGAGATGGCGCTTCACTACCGTGACGGAAGGTACGATCAGGTCATCAAGTATGCTGA
Organism: Thermoplasmatota archaeon; assembly: GCA_016929175.1. Classification (GTDB taxonomy): domain Archaea; phylum Thermoplasmatota; class Penumbrarchaeia; order Penumbrarchaeales; family Penumbrarchaeaceae; genus JAFGLL01. The sequence goes on from JAFGJI010000057.1 coordinate 6,360, forward strand.
TGATATCGGCTCAACGATCGGAAGCGATGATTTTAAAAGGTCCGTGATCGCAGAGATACAGGGGAAGATCAGGGACTACGAAGTTCTTGGCGGCAATATGACACTCTCGAAGGAGAGGTTCAAGGAACTTACCGCATCCTTCAAGGAAGGAAAGGAGGACTTCCTCTCCCTGGCACAGGCCACCAACACGCTTGCCGAAGAGGCTGTCAAGGACCTTGTCACAGCAGAGGAGGTAGTCCTGGCAGAGGTCAGGGAACCCGAGAAGCCCCCCGAAAAAGAGGTGCAAGAGGGGCCTTCCATGGCAAAGGAAGCGGAGGTAACCATTTCCGAGACAGGAGAGAAAAAGCTTCCGGGAAATACCGAAACCACTCCGCAAAAAGAGGAGGAAGCGGAGAAAGCCTCAGTAAAGCCTGTGATAAAGATCATGAAGAAGAAGGTGGTCCTCCTGAAGATGGGCGATAGAAATGGGAGTCCTGAACCTCCGGAGGAAGCTCCGGTCCGGTCCACCGAGGACGAGGAACTTCCGGGGAAAAAGGAAGAGGAAGAGGATTTCTGCATCGACCTTGGGGAACAGGAGGAGGATGAGAATGATGATGTTCCCAGGGTGGATAAGATCATGGCCGAGCAGAAAAAGGCCGATCCAAAACCTCATGGGACAGGGTCCAAGGAAGGACCGGACAGGTCCAAGATCGATGGGGCGTTCAAGAAGATACAGGTCGTATACAAAGCATCCGTGAAGCTCCACGAGCAGGGCAGGGACGTCGGAAAGATGTTCGATATGATCAACATGGCCGAAGACTCAAGAAAAAAGGGCGACATGAGGATGTATGTTGGACTGGCGGACCAGCTTGAAAGTATGCTTATCGGCATGCAGAAGAGCACAGGTTGAGAGACCCAAAGCACATGAAATGGCAATCCTTATATAAAACGCTCGAGGTTTGAATGTTCAGGTTACCACTTTGACAGGTGGGTGAAGAACGGAAGGAATCCCAGAAAAGGTACAGCATCGGGAGGCCTGGCTAGATGTCCAGAAATCTGAGAAGTAGGGAAACTTTATCTATACAGTCCGTAATACACCCACCCCGCGTGGTACACTGCAGTATATCAAGAAAGTGCAGTAAATTTGCTGGAGGGAATACATGAGCAAAGTTGCCCTTGCCCTTATTCTGATCGGTCTCATGGTAGGTGTTGGCTTCGTATCCATGATGGATGTGGTCGGAAACGCAGAAGCTGAAGAGATCGTCCCCGCCGAAGAACAGACCAGGACCGATGCGCACAACAAGATGGACCCGTATCCTCAATGGTCAGGTTGGAACGATGAGAACTACAATCAGCCCTGGAACCAGAGGTGGCATAACTGGACCAACTATCTCCAATACTATCCGCAGAGAGAGTTCTGGTTCAGATGCAAGAACATGACAGAGGACTACCAGTGGCTGGACGATATCAACGCCACCACGAACGGGGACGAGGTTGGTCTGATGAAGGAGGACATCAATATCACCTATACAGAGGACCACCCCATGAACTTCTCGTATCCCCGGTCGAACAGGCAGCTGACAGCCCAGTATGACACGTCCATGAACGATATGGGCGTTATCAACCTCACTATCAATCCGCTGGGTCTGATATCGCCGGGAACAAACCCGTTGATGGGAAGAGGCAAGATGCTTGAGGTCCAGGTATGGGTGGATACGGACGGGGATTACGATTTCGAGAACCCCGACCCGGACGCTGCAATAGAGGGCATGATGCAGTTCGATTTCGATTGGAGTAACACTCCCTACGACCCGCTCGATCCTGCAAATACCCTGGATGCCTATACCACCAACTCATCGGAGATGCACAAGACAATGAGGCAGATGGAGGAATCCATGGATGGCCTCGGATACTGGCTGGATATCGACGACGATGGCAGACCCAACATTCCGGGCGATATCACCGGAGGGAGGATATGGGTGCTTATCTGGAGGATCGACAATCAGGCCGATGACGGAGACAACAGGACAATGGACCTGCTCCTCCTCTGCGGCTATACCGGAAAGCTCAGCTGGATCGTCCTTCCCTACAAGCACCCGCAGCAGCTCCCGGTCGCGGACACAGGAGAGGACCAGGGCTTCCCGGAGAACAAGGATGACTTCCTCAGACCGAAACACGATCCAAGACACGAAGATCCCGTTTTCACGGAAGTTCATGCACAGCTCAAGGAAGGTGATATCCTCTTCCTTGACGGCCGCAGGTCCTACGACCCCCAGGACGATGTGGGGGCTGACGGTATAGGATATGGACAACCCGATTGGCCCGGTCAGGATGATGGCGAGGACAGCAAGAACATAGAAGATGGTGATGGTTACCAAGATATCTATGAGGAGGATATTGGAGAGGTGGACACGTTAAAGTATAAATGGTCAGGTATGACCTCCATCGACAACCACCCTTATGTGATCACCATATCAACGGGATGGCAGACGGAGCCGATCTACGAATGGAAGATAAGGCTGCCGACAATGGACCCGAGGCTTCCTGCCGAAGAACAGTATCTGATAGTCAACATCACACTGACCGTGATGGACCGCGACCTGAACCAGGGGACGCATACCATCCAGGTCCTGGCATACAAATCACAGAACGCTCCCAGGGTCTCGCTGAGCGTTGTCCCTCAGATACCCAAGAGCTACGCGAAGAAGGGGGAAGCCTACATCCTTCCGCAGAGGGAGATCTCCTTCAACGGATATGCATTTGACCCTGACCCCAACTCCGAGCTCAGCTATTACTGGCTGTTCGAGGGGCCATATGACAGCTATACAAGGGAGGATACGACCCTGCTCCGGGAGTCCTTCGACGAGCCCGGTGACTGGTTGGTGACCCTGACGGTATTGGACGGCCCTGTTGACAACATAAATACACTGAGCGGGAACGCAACTTTGCTGCTCCATGTTATCTCCAACTCCGGACCGGTCCCTGTGATAAGGGCCTCCCACAATGCCAAAATGGAGAACTTCCTCTATGAAGAGATCCAGACCTCGAAGAACAGGATGGTCTATTTCAACGGCTCGGAATCCTACGATCCGGACATATACGTGGAAGGTGATGGAGAGAAAGAGGGGTCCTATGTCGGTCTTCCCGGTTTCGACGAGGACGGGGACGACATCCCGGATACCACACTCAGATACCAGTGGGAATGGGGTGACGGCACCAGGACGGAGGGCTTCGTCAACAACCCTCAGTCAGAACACAAATGGTCCGAAAGGGGAGCAGCAAGCAACGGCAAGCTGTATTGGCCGGTGAAGCTCAAGGTCTGGGACAACGACATCACCATCGAATCGGAACCTTTCAGGGTCTACGTGAACCTTCCACCCACCGCGAATGCGGGACCCAACCGACCGACACCTGACGAGGACGAGATAGAGGTCGGAATGACCGTGAAGTTCGACGGCAGGAAATCCTACGACCCCAACGATGATCCCAACTACGATATGAAGCGGGATTCCGAATATACTGACAACCTGGTCTATATCTGGGACTTCGGCGATGGCTCGAAACAGGTCTACGGGGACGTTGTAGAACACAACTATACTGCTTCCGGCACATTCACCGTGAGGCTCACGGTCTCCGACGGGGATTACACCCATGATGACGAGGCCTTGGTGAAGATCATACCTGCCAATCTCCCGCCCGTGGGTGTTGTCGAGATCACGGCCCCCAACGGATGGATCGACCTGGACAACAAGGAGATCTACACGAACAATGCACTGGTCTTCGATGCATCCGGCTCCTTCGATCCGGACGGGGAGTTCTACCTGGACGACCAGGTATCGACCAGTCCGCTTGACGATCTGCACAGCCTCACATGGGACCTCGGGGATGGAACCATATCAAAACAGCCCAAGGTCGACCACATCTACCGGGAGAACGGGACCTATGTGGTCAAGATAAACATGTCGGATAGAAAGCTTGCGATCTGGGAGGCCACCTACACCATCTCGGTGATGAACAGGCGGCCGATAGCGGTTATCAAGGATACGAACCCTTCATACTACATG
>JAFGJI010000058.1 GCA_016929175.1 Thermoplasmatota archaeon
AACAATTCCGAGGGGTCACAGGAGGAGATGCTGGGATCCGTCCACAACATTGTCTCTTTTCTCCTAGAAGAGGGGAAGATGCCCCTCATGATGGGCGGGGAGCACTCCATAACAGAGGCCGCTGTGGATGCATTCATGGAAATGTATCATAAAAAAGGCGGGATAGCGGTCATCCTTGATGCCCATCTCGACTTCAGGGATGAGTATATTGACAACCCGCATTCACACGCATGCGTGACCCGGAGGCTCCTCGAGAGATGGGGGAATGGCTCGATCTTCCTGATCGGTGTCCGGTCAGGATGCCTGGAAGAGGTGGAGGAGGCAAAGAGGCTCGGCCTTCGATCCGTCACTTCAAGACATGTCCTGGCCCATAACGTGACAGAAGTGATCGACGACTGGGACAGCGGCTTTTCCATAAGGGACAGGCCCATCTATCTATCCATCGATATTGATGCCATCGACCCGGCATATGCTCCCGGAACGGGAACACCGGAACCATGGGGGATGACCACCTGGGATGTCCTGAGGGTAATGGAGGAGCTATATCAAAACGTGGTCGCCATGGACGTGATGGAGGTGTCACCTGACATCGAGAAGTTCATTACTCCGTCGCTTGCGGGAAAGCTTATGCGGCAGATGATCGGGCTCAAGGAGATGAGGATCAAGGACCCCACCTGGTTGGAGAAAATATAGGTTCGGCCCACTCCTCGCCTGTTCATTTATATATCCCTCGACGGGATACTCAGTGGATGGGAGTTGACTTCGAACGGGAGCTCAAGAGACTCCTTGAGGGGGACCTGCAGGCCCTTGTCAAGATGAAGAAGACATGCTCTGCCCTGGAATGCCTTGGATACAGCGTTACAGAGAGGTATCCCTTCATGGTCATCAGGGGGGCGGGCTCCTTCGGGGTCGACCTCGTAGCCCTGCGGGGGGAGTTCTCCTTCCCCATAGAGGTGAAGTCCTCGATCCATCCCAAGATATACCTGAGCCAGCCGAGGTTGAAGGAGCAGCTGGACCAGTTCCTGAGAGACTGCCAGCGCTCGAACACATTTCCGGTTTACGCATACCGGTTCAAGGGGGTCAGGGGCGATCCCTGGAGGGTGTTCACGCTCCATGTTGACGGCCTTCGCTACTTCTCACGGGTCATCAATGCGAAGATCCCAAAGCTCCAGCCCACCCGCGGGGGCAATTTCGTGATGACCTGGGAAGAGGGGGTGCCCCTTTCGGGCTTCCTGCTCGAGATCAGGAACATAATGAGGGAAGTTGAAAAAAGGTAGTAACCCTTACCTTTTCAACCGTTATGGTTAAATCGGAGTTGTTTGAATGGCATGGTGCCCTCCGGAGGCCCGTGGATGAAATCACGTTCGATGGTCCTACCTCTCATCTTGTTACTTCTGATCCCCTCGCTTCCTTTGCTGCAAACTGCACAGGGGTCCTCCGATACTGTTGCCGGAATACCCTACTCGCACCAGACAAGGATGCTCTCGTCGAACGTCACCGGCGGGTTGTATGACGGACTGATAACCTACGAGGACGTTGCCCTGATAGTCAACGACAACTCCGCGATGTCTCGGGAGATCGGTACATACTTTGCCACAAGGAGGGGGCTCCCCGAGATCAACATAATAAACATCTCCGTCCCGGAAAAGGAGATAATAACCGAGTCCGAGTATGACGAGCTTGCCAGACAGGTGAAGGAGAACCTGTCCGCCAGGGGCCTGACCGACAGGATCAACTACATGGTAACGACCAAGGGGGTCCCACTGAAGGTCACCTCCGGCGAGACCAACATGAACTATCAGGAGTACTACGAATCAGCCTCCGTGGATTCGGAGCTCATGCTTTTGGACAGCGAGCTCGAGAGCAGTGTCCACGGCCTGTGGACGGAAACCAATCCGTATGCGGGTGCTGATACCTCTTTCTCCAAGAATGGTGCTCCTTTTTCCCGCGCGGATTACGGCATAAGGCTGGTAACCAGGCTGACCGGGTACACCAAGGAAGAGGCAATGGCCCTTGTGGACCGGGCCGAGACCTCCTTCAATGTAAGGGGCAACGCCCTTCTGGACATGGACCCTTCCAAGAACGGGTCCGGGGGCTACAGGCAGGGTAACCAGTGGATGGTAGATGCCCATAGCTGGCTTGTTTCGAACAACCACACATCATATCTGGAGAACACCGGGGATTTCCTTTCAAGTTGGACCGATACGATGGCCTACTACTCCTGGGGCTCGAACGACGGGGACTGGAGCGAGGGGCAGATGACCAACGGCGGGTTCGAGTCCGGGACGGGGACCCAGGCTTCGGGCTGGACCTACGAGGAGGCAGGAGGTATAGCTTCCAGGTCCTCCGAATCCACCCAATCCGGGTCCTGGGCGCTCAAGCTGGAAAGGAACGGGACCGGTGTCCTGAGGGCCTACCAGGACATTGACATACTATACCCCGACCACAGATACATCCTTGACGGCCGGATGAAGCCCAGCGATGTGACATCTCCTGGCGCCCGTATCCTGATGGAAGGCTATGACCGGAGCATGAACCTGCTCTGGACGCATACCCTTGCCAACCGGACAGGCAGCAGGAACTTCGATGCATATCAGGACCCCATCGAGAACCACACCCGGGCCACGACGCTCAGACTGGTCCTGGAGCTGCTCGGAGAAGGGGTGGTCTATTTCGACAGCATGAACCTCAGGGTGATCAGACCGCACAATCAATGGTTGAACGGCTCGATCGCGGAGACCATAGTATCCACCGGCGGACGTTCAATGACCTACGGTACATGGTACGGCCAATCACTCGTTGCGGATATTATCAGGGACGGAGTGACCGGAATAAAGGGTTACACCTGGGAGCCCTTCATCACGGCAGTGTCAAGAGCCAACATATTGATCCCGGCATACTACTACGGCTACAGTCTTGCAGAATCTTTCTGGATGGGATCACCGTACGTTTCCTGGATGGGTACGGTGATAGGGGACCCGAAGTGCACTCCGTTCATCAACGAGAGGCCGGATATGGGGCCTGCACTTGATACTGATCCCATCTGGACCTGGGTGGATGAGGACGGGACCCCCGGGATAACGGTCGTCATCCATAACAAGGGTAACAGGCCTGTCGAGCAGGGAGCTGTTAGGTTCTTCATGGAGGGGACCGCCCTTTTCCACGAGGAGATCATGGACATACCTGCCGGCGGGAAGGTCGAGATCGATCTCTCCTCGACCGATCACCCGATCGTCGGGAAACACACCTTCACGGTCCTTCTCGATCCAGATAATAACGTTTGGGAATACGATGAAAAGAACAACAGGATAGAGGCATACCTTGAGGTCAATGCGGTGCCGCGGCTGGAGATCGAACTTCCCTCCACGCGGGTGGTCAGGACAGAACCGTTCTCCATAATGGTCAGCATCCAGGATCCCGACGGTGATATCTCCCCCGGGAACCTTGAATTCCTGATAACCGGTCCCACCGGAGAGAATTACACACCGCTCCTGAACTGGACGAACGGTAACACGACCATGTTCATGGCGGAATACCTCTTCATTCCACCATGGGACGCCGCCATAGGTTTCCACTCCCTGGAGATCCGTTACACCGATCCGAGAGGCAGCTTCGACCTGCAGGACCTGGGTCCTTCGATCAGAGTGGTCAATGCGGAGCCGTCGGTGCTTGGCAGCCTCCCTCTCGAATTGGTGGAAAGGGGGGGCGGGATCGATCTGAACATCACATGGTCCGACCCTGACACCCCGGATGGGATGCTGGACCTTGAGGTCTTTGCAGAGAGCTCTTCGGGAGGAAAGAGGTCTCTCTCGGAAATGGTCATGACCTCCAACTGGTCGGCCACATGCAGTTACATGATCCCCTCCGTGGAACCATCGGGCACCTGGACCTTCACTGCCAATGTCAGGGACCGCAACGGTGACGGGGCATCCTGGTCAGGATATATCCGCTCCTACAACCGGCCTCCCACCCTTGAAGTGATCAGCGGGACCGGTTCCATCGTTACCAGACTTTCAAGCGCCAGGTTCACTCTGGGTTACGAGGACCCGGAGGGACTCCCTTCGGGC
>JAFGJI010000059.1 GCA_016929175.1 Thermoplasmatota archaeon
CGAGGTCCTTTCCGTTTTCAAAGGGGAACATGATTTCTCCCGTCTATGCAGACTGGAGGATGAGAGGAACCCCGTCACCAGCATCGAGAGCGTGAACGTGAGAGACCTCTCCGGCAATGGTGAGCTGGTCGTGGTGGATGTGATCGGGTCCAGGTTCCTGTGGAACCAGGTTCGCAGAATGGTAGGAACGGCCCTGGATGTCTTCAACGGGCTCCTGGAGGTCGGGGACCTGCAGGCCCTTATCGATGAGAAGGAACGCGAAATCGAAAAACTCAGGGGAAAGATCAGGACCCTTCCGCCAACAGGGCTTGTCCTGATGGACGTCCGTTTCAGGGATATAGATTTCGTGGTCTCCGATAAGGCACTGGAAACCGCAATAGGGAAGAATGCGGACAGATCATGGGAAGCCTCCATGAGGGTCCTCCTTCATTCAGCCATGCGGAGCATGAGAGGATGACCTGATATCGGTTCAATCGACCTTCTCCACCTCTATCGTCACTTCCGCCACCAGGGCCGCTATCGCCCCGATCGCGGCAAGCACGGGAGCCGTAAGTACGGTTATTGCCCCCACGCCGATACCGACCGTCAGCGGGATGTCCACCAGCGGTCTGCCTTCGTGTATTATCCTTATCCTCCGGGCATTCCCTTCCTTTATTATCTCATCGATCTTTTTCAGAAGATCGCTCCCCGAGACCCTGTAAGACCTCTTTTCATCCACGGTTCCACTTCCGACAACACGAATGTCGAAGCATCCAAATATCATTTCCCGTCGATTTCAGGACACCGCCGAAAAGGATATCATAAAGGAGGGAGGTGTTCGCGACCCTTCAGGAATGTGTTGATAAATGAGGAGCTTGCCCAAGCTTTCACACCTGACCATCTTTCTGGTGGTCCTCGCGATGATATCGGAGGTCTCATCGGGAGATGAAGATGAGAGAAGCCCTTTCAAGCAACATGCAGCGATCTTCTTCGATGGAGCGGTCCATACAATGGACCCCCCCGACGGAATGATCGGAAGCGGCACCAGGGAGGACCCCTACCTCGTATCCGGGTTCTGGTTCAACACGACCTCCTCCCCCGGGGTGACAATCATTAATTCCACAAGTCACATCCTCGTCGATCTGAACATCTTCACGAGCAGGACGCGTCTGGTCCATCCCGGCCTGCTTATCGTCAACTCCTCGAACGTAACCGTTCGCAATGTGGCGGCATATTACTGCTCGAGGGGCATCGAGATAAGGAACTGCACGGATATTAGGATAAGCGATTCCGGTTTCTACGGGTCCAATGACGGAATATATGTGGAAGGCCGGGACATCGAGATCGAGAAAGTGGACTGCAAGGTTAACATATATTCCGGTATACTGCTGAACAGATCTTCCAACATTTTCCTCAGGAATGTGACCACATCGTCCAACACAGCCATCCTGGGGGTCACCTCGGGCATCCGAATAGTTGATTCGAGCGATATCGACATAAAGAACTCGATAAGCTCGCTGAACTACGGTTTCGGAATACTCGCGGAATCGACGGATCCCTCTTCGGTTCTGGAAGGTATAAGGATATCCAGTTCCCTGATCGATACGAACAACAATGGTATTGTCATGTCCCGGGCTGTGAACTGCACGATCGAGGAGGATACCATTCAGTACAACACGAACGGTATCTACATTTCCTATTCAAGAGATATCGAAGTGAAGGGATGCGGTTTCAACAAGAACACCTACGGGGCATTTTTCAGCGTTTCAAGTGACCTCGATATATCGAACTCGGAATTCGACCGCAATGAGAATTCCATATATCTGGATTCGACCGAAGGTTCGAACATACATGAGAATGTCTTCACCAATGGGACCTATCATGCGATCGTGATCGACACATGGACCGGTTCGGGACCACTGTCCAGCTACAACAGGATTTTTTGGAACAATTTCCGGGACAACGGTCAAGGTGGCTGTCAGGTGATCGACAACGGCGATAACAACCGATGGAACGAAGGCTCTATCGGGAACCTTTGGTCCGATCATTGCGGACCGGACCTGGATAACGACAGTATTGTCGATGAGCCTTACATCATCAAGGGGACTGCCAACGCAACAGACAGATTCCCGATCGCTTCAAGGAGAGAGGGTGCAGTTGATGAAAATGAGGTTCCCGGGAAAAACGTCGTCATAACAGACACCAATGATCTCAATTTCTGGCTACTGGTCGCGCTCTCGGGTGTTATGACGTTGCTGCTTCTTGCCGGGGCCTTGCTGTTCTCTGCCGGGAGAACAGGAAAGGTCGACCACGACCTATGATGTCCCTGAAAAATTGAACTGGAAGCCCTCGAAAAAGGTTCAGGAACTAAACGATAGAATGCATCGACCCTTGGTCAATTTCGAAGATCTCCATGTCCAACTGCAGGAATACATACCACAAATAATAAATCTGGATAAAGGGGTCCATTCCATGTGAAAAGCCTTCCTATCATAGTGATATCGCTCCTGATGATCCTATCTGTCCAGATCCCTGAAAGCGGAGGGGGGGCCACCGTGCAAACCTGGGCCGAGCACGATGTGGTCTACAACGAGACGCTCATCATCGGCCTCAACGAAACCCTGGTGTGGGAGGGTATCTCTGTACGTTGTGCCGGGGGATTGAAGATAGAGGGCACCCTCATCGCAAGGAACTCTACACTGGACCTCCATTCCGAAGGCCTGAAGAACGATGGCCATCTAACATTGGTGAACTCCTCCCTGCTGATAGGCCCCGAGGGCATAAACAATACGGCCTATCTCAACGCCACCGACCTGGATGGTGATCCCGGAACCGTCGGGGACGCCTCCAGGATCGTCCACATACCAACAAGTCCATCGTACGGGCTCGGCATCATATACGGGACAAGGAACCCCATGTCATCCGTAAACATAAATCGGTCCTTCATCAAAGGGATGGGGCTGTCATGGGGAAGAATGGACCTGGACGATGTCCTGATGGAGAACTGCACCATCTCCAGACCGGACTGGGGCTCCGAGATCCGAAGATCGGTGATGAGAGGCAATGGCACGGATACCGCCATCGAATGCTTCTACTCGACGCCCATGAGCGACATCACCGTATCGGACTATCAGAGAGGCGTGGTCCTGAAGGGACCCAACATCTACGACAGGCTGAACATATCCAACTGCAGTATCGGGATAGATGCGGTTTCCAACGGCACCACCATAAGATACTCCAGGCTCATCAACAATACGGTCCAGGTCCTTTCTTCCAGTAACATTTCCCTGATCGGGGTGGATGTCCGCAAAGGTAGGTTGGAGTTCTCCACCACCTCCACCACGACCATATACGACAGTATCTTCCGGGAGTTGGAGACCATGAAGGGATCGTCGAACGGGGCGGTGACGGATTCTACCTTTGAGGGATGCGATATCGGGCTCGAGAGACCTTTCAATTCGATAATTTCAAGAAACCGGTTCATCGGAAACCTCGAAGCAGTGAAGGAAGGTGTGGGTTGCAAGGTATTCCACAATTCGTTCATCGACAACGTGAGGGTTGTTATGGGTCCCGCGCTCTCGACATGGTACAATGATTCCCTGGAGGAAGGCAATCATTACGACCGGTATGGGGGAAAGGACGACGGATCGAACGGCAGGATCGCTGGCGATGGCATAGGGGATACGGACCTTCCTTTCCTGGGAAGGGACCTCTATCCTCTGCTTCAGGACCGATACTGGGATATGCCCGAGATACCGGAGCTGAAAATAAGGTACGAGATCGGCTCCGACAGAGTGGACCTGAGCTGGAGATCCGGTGGAAAGCGGTATATCGTGCAGAGGTCCACCTCGCCGGATTTCTCCACCAGACTTGTCTCCTGGTCTTCGGTCGATACCTCTTTATCGGTGTTCAACAACGAGAACACGACCCTCTTTTTCAGGATACGCACCTTCAACGACACAGGTTCGAGAGGATGGAGCGTCCCCGAATACGTCCATGTGGACCAGCGTCCCCTTCCCCCGAGGAACATCTGGCTGGAGCCTGTTCCCGAGGGAAAGGCCATACAGATCAGGTGGGAATGGGAAGGTGAGGACCTGTACCGTGCATTGATCTACTATTCAACGGGATCCTCCGAATACAACTCGGTGGGTGTCTATTTCCCCGGATCCAGTGCCGTTATCACGAACCTGATCAACGGGATGGAATACTCTTTCTACATCGTGACGATAGACCATTCCGGGCTCAACTCGGAGAGATCGGTGACCGTAAGGGGAGTTCCGAAAGATACCTTCCCTCCGCCACCTCCCAGGGACATCGTCGCAAGGGCCAAGGACAACGAGACCATTGTCATCGAGTGGAGCCCGCCCCTTACCCAGGACATTTTGGAGTACATACTTTACCGTCGGGAACGGTCATCGGATGAATTCATGGAAGTGGCGAGGCTTGCCAGATCGGTTCTGTTCTACGAGGATAGGGGTCTTTCGGACAATACAACCTACGAGTACGCCATGGCATCCGTTGATGACGATGGTCCTGTCTCGGAACTTTCCCCCCCTGTTCGGAACACCACGTCCCATAACAACCAGAGGCCGATATTCACCGGCTCCGAGCTGATAATCTACTTGATGGAGGACAGCGGCCCCCACCAGAGCAGGATCCTGGAAGGTTTCTCCGACCCGGACGGTGACGCATTGAGCTTCAAGGTTGTGGAGTATTTTCCGTTCAAGGCCACGATAGCGGACGGCCTGCTGTGGCTGGTCCCGGAACCTGATCAGGCTGGTGAAGGATATGTGGAGATCCTGGTCTCGGATGGTGAAGGCTATGCATTGTTCCTGATAGGCATACTGATCGAGCCCGTGGAGGACCCTCCCCGGGATGTTCGCATAATCAACCCGACCAATGGAAGCATACTGCTTCCCGGAACCCCCGTGACCCTCGAAGCATCCGGATACGACCCGGACGTTGCCAACGGAGATGTCATGAATGTCACATGGACTTCCGATGTTGACGGCCTGCTGCATACAAATGCACAGTCCATAATGAGGGCGGTCAGGGAGCTCAGTCCGGGAAGGCACAGGATCTCCCTTACCGTGGAGGATAAGGCTGGCAACTCCGTGGAGGACTCAGTGATCGTCATGTTATCCCTCTGGGGATGGGGAGATATGCCATGGAGGGTCTCCTTCTCGGATCCCGAGCGCAGAATGGATCCCGAAGCCCCGTTACTGGAGCTCATCATCGAGAACGATTCACCGCTCGTGCTGAAGTTCAATATTCAGGGTGAGTTGGAGGGAATGCCTTTACCAGGAGAGAGAAATGTCATGATCGGACCGCGCTCCAACGGCAGGGTGGTCCTGGAGTCCATGCCGGGTCAGAAGTTGGACGGGGAGGTCCTTGTCGAGCTCGAGATAGAGGCCGCTACCCTGAACGAGACCTATGCCGGCTCCATGGAGATATCCGACAGCTACCGGGTCGTCTCCGGGAACGATGCCTCCTCCCCCGGGAAGGGGGTCATAATTGCGATAGTATTGCTATCCGTCCTTGCCCTGATCGGTGTCGGATCATACCTGCTCTATACCTTCATATCCAGGACCGACCGCAAAGGTGATTAGGCAGTTATCCATGGCCTCTCCGAGGCGTCTTCGATGGACGATGAAAGGAAGATCTCGCTGGGTGAAGGTGCGGGAGGCGAGCTCATGCAGAGGATGCTAAAAGAGCTCGTCATACCGCTTGTGAGGAACGCTGATATCGAATATGATCCGGCAGCCCTTCCCCCCGGGCTCTTGGATGATTCGGCTGCCGTGGACGATGTGGCATTCACCATCGACGGACATACCGTTTGGCCGCTGGAGTTCCCCGGGGGCGACATAGGCTCCCTTTCCGTTTATGGAACCGTGAACGACCTGTGGGTCGTCGGAGCGATACCAAGGGCCCTTGCCCTTTCCATGATCATCGAGGAAGGACTTGACCGCTCGCTCCTCCGCAGGATATCCTCGTCCATCGGCTCTGCTTCCAGCTCCGCAGGGGTGGTGATCGCGACCGGCGACACGAAGGTGGTTGAGAGAGGGGGGGTCAAAGGAATGATCATCTCCACCGCCGGCATCGGTCTCAAGCATCCACTCCTTGACGGGAACCACAGGAGGGCCTCTTTTTTACGTTCCGGATCGGGGGCCGAGGCTCCAGTATCGCATTGGCTGAGGGATGACGGGGTGCGCAAGGGTGATGTGATCATCCTGTCCGGATCGGTCGGGGACCACGGAATATCCCTGCTCTCCTTCAGGGAAGGATACGGTTTCGACACCGAACTCGTGTCGGACCTTGCCCCCCTGGGTGAGGTCATCGAGGCAGCTCTCCGCGTCGGAGGGGTCATCGCCGCTAAGGACCTGACCAGGGGGGGTCTCGCGAACGGGCTGAACGAATGGTGCGGGAAGAGCGGATATTCCATCCATGTATCGGGACCCGATATTCCGGTCAAGCCGGCAGTGGCCAGTGCCTGCGATATGCTCGGATTGGACCCTTACGAGATAGGGAACGAGGGCAAGGTCATTCTCGCTGTAGCTCCCGGCAGCGAGGAGGAGATACTGGAGGCCGTAAAAAGGACCAGCACAGGAAAGGATGCGGCCATCATCGGTCATGTGGGTGCAAGAGGAAGGAACGTCATCCTCGAGACCGAGGTCGGCGGGAAAAGGATCATGGATCCGCCCTACGGCGATCCGGTCCCGAGGATATGCTGAGAGGATCATGCCAAGGATATGAGACACCCCCAAAATGATTTAAATGACATCCCCCATCCATTCAGGGTACAGGGAAGGGGATCGACATGAGAACTTCGACAGCTTTCTTTCTCGGTATTGTCCTGTTACTCTTAACAATATCGACATCTCCACTGCTTGAAGGTCCGCAGGACCCGGTCCAACCCTTGGGTGCCGACAGCAGCGAACCGGGACGGGAAATTGGTACTGTCCCGGAGTCTCCCGGCAATGGTTTCTTTGTCGAGAACAGGGGCCAATGGGAGAGCGATATCCATTTCATGGCAAGAACGGTATTCGGAAACGTTGCGCTCGGAGATGGGTTCGTGTCATATAGCATCGTGAGGATGAACGCCGAGGAAAAAGAAGATCTATCGGGAGCCCTCGGACCTCATCGGGAACCATCTTCGGACCTCTTTACCCTTACCGAGATAAGGGTACATTACGAAGGCTCCGATCGATCCACCCCCGCCGGTCGCTGCAGGCTCAGATCCTATTCCAACTATTTCCTGGGCAGTGATCCGGATGGATGGGTCTCGAGGGCTGGACATTTCGAGAGGGTGATATACACAGACCTCTGGGATTCCATCGATCTCGAGTTCTACTTCGGTGACGATGGACCGAAATACGACATCATCCTGCATCCCGGAGCGGACCCTGACCTGGTCTCCCTCAGGGTAGACAGTAGCGTTCTTCCCGTGGTTGGAGAGCATGAGATAGGGTTCGAGGTCAACGGGGAGATACTCCTCGTTGATGGGTGCCTCAGGACCTTTTACGAGGACGATGGTGGTGAAGTCGGGTCCAGGTTCGAGACCAGGCCGAAAAATACGATCGGCCTCCGCCTTGAAGGATACGACATGTCAAGGACCGTGGTCGTCGATCCTCTGGTCTATGCAACGTTCATCGGTGGTTCGAGGTTCGACAACTGCTACGACTGTGAACTGGATGCGTCGGGGAACGTCATCATCGGGGGTGATACCGCATCGGAGGATTTCCATGCAGGGGACCGGACCTATGATACCACATACAACGGTGGATACGACCTGTTCGTCATGAAGTTCGACCCTTCCGGCAGGAACCTGATCTTCACCACATTCCTGGGAGGTGGCTACTCCGAGACCCACTGCTATATCGAGATCGACGGCAACGGCGACATTTTCGTGATGGGAAGCGGGGGCGGAGAGGATTTTCCGGTGACCCCGGGAGCATACGACACGAATCCTTACGGAAGCGACAGGATAACCCTGAGCAAACTGAGCTCTGACGGGACAAGACTGCTCGCTTCGACCTTCTTCGGGGGATCGAGCCTAGATCTGGGCTTCGCCATGACACTGGACAATATGGATAGACCTTACATTACAGGTTACAGCTGGTCGAAGAACCTTCCAACGACATCCGGGGTCCTGCAGCCCGAGTCTCCCGGCGGACATCATGATGCATTTGTTTCCTGTTTAAGCTCCAACCTCTCCGTTCTGGTCAGATCGACCTATATTGGAGGGGAGGGCAGGGATGAGGGTTACGGTCTGAATATCGATGCTCACGGGAACGTTATCGTCACGGGACAGACCGA
The DNA here is from genome assembly GCA_016929175.1 of Thermoplasmatota archaeon. Lineage (GTDB taxonomy): Archaea > Thermoplasmatota > Penumbrarchaeia > Penumbrarchaeales > Penumbrarchaeaceae > JAFGLL01. The sequence goes on from JAFGJI010000059.1 coordinate 8,296, forward strand.
TTCCCCCGATTATCCGACCACGGTGGATGCGAACGTGACCCATCACATGGGAGGGGCCGACGGATTTCTCATGGTCCTTGACCCGACCATGACATCAATGATCTATTCAACATTCATCGGAGGCAGCTCGGAGGACCGTGGGTATGATATCGAGATCGGCAGCAGGAACAGATTGTACCTGACCGGGTTCACGGGATCATCTGAATTTTACGTTACCCCCGGGGCATACCAGAAGCCGAATTCACCCGTCGGATATGCCTTCGATGTCTTTCTCATGAAGTTCGACCTTTCCGGGAAAAAGCTCGAATATTCCACCGTGATCGGCGGCAACGAGAGGGATTACGGCATATCGATGAAGCTTGACGACAGGGGACAGGTCTACATCACCGGGTTGACGGAATCCCCTGACTTTCCAACGACCTATAACGCCGATTATACCGTTCACAACGGTAACAAGGACATATTCTTCACAATGTTCAACCTTACAATGAACAAGATACTCTACTCCACATTCATGGGGGGGACCGTCCAGGGTAACGACGAAGGATATGATATCGAGCTGACCGGGGACCTGGATGCGTGGATCACAGGGTACTCCAGCGACTATCTTTTCAACGTCACACCGGATGCCTTCGACGGCGTCAGTCCAGGAGGTAACGAAGGTGTCCTGGTGAAATTCCACGTTCCCGATCCACCAAGCGCCCCTCACGGCCTCGGCTTCAGCCTTAAAAGAGGTTCGATAGGTCTTGAATGGCTACCGCCATCCGATGAAGGCGATGAGCGGTTGGTAGGTTACATGATATACCGCGGGACCAACAACTCAAAATTATCCCTTTACAAGACCCTAGGATTGACAACAAGCTACGAGGACACGAGCATAGATAACAGTTTCACATACCGGTATCTCGTAACGGCATACAGCTGGATAGGCGAATCTCCACCGACCAACATCGTCACTGTCAAGGACGACCAGGACCCCTATCTGGTCTCCGACCTTACACCCCCCACGGGGTTGTCGGGGGAGGACCATGAGTTCAGGTTCAGGGTGGATGACAATGTCGGTGTTGCCAGAGTAACACTTCATCTGGATATAGGAGGCAAGTTGTCAGATCACGAAATGATGAACCAGAGCGGAAACGATCAGTGGTCCCATATTCTCAAGATCGATCCTGAATTCTCGGGTGATATCAGATACAGCATCGAGGTCGAGGACGTCAGTTCCAATATCATCTTCACCGTATGGAGGACGGTCACGGTAATTGATAAGATACTCCCGTTCGTCGTGGAGGACATCAGTGATGGCCAGGCAGTAGCGGGTTCGATCTTCAACTTCAGGGTCAAGGTGGGCGACAATCTCGCTGTCCGGAACGTATCGGTCGAATACTGGTACTGGGGGGGAGAACATACGAATGACACAATGGAGCGGATCGACGGGACCACGTTCAAAAAGAACATTACAGCAGGGTCCTGCATCGGGACGATAACTTACAGATATCATCTTGAGGATGTATCCGGCAACTGGAACAGGAGCGTTCCTTTCTCCAGGGAGATCGTGGATGACATGCCCCCTGTCTTCGGAGGTGACCGGTCCAGTAATGACGCGGGGACCGGCGACAGGTTCGTCTTCAAGGTCAACGTGTCCGACAATTTGGAGCTACTTGGTGTTTTCGTGGAGTACTGGATGGGGGACATCCTTCACAACAACAGGACGATGATGGGGGAAAATGAACCAACCTGCAGTATGGACCTGCCAACCGATTCGGTCCTTGACCTCGAGTTCTTCTTCTCGGCCCAGGACGTTTCCGGCAACTGGGCAAGGACGAAGGTCTTTCGAAGGACCGTTCTGGACAACGATCCGCCAGTGCTCTCTGTCGGTTGGGACCCCCCCGTGACCGTCGGCACCGGAGACATTCTATCTATAGATGTGCCAATCAAGGATAACATCAGGCTCCAGGACGTCACGGGCCAATATTCCTTCGATGACGGCGTTCCCACGGAGGTACCTCTTCTGGGTGACATGGGCATCGGGTTGTTCAATATATCCATCCCGGAGGACCGCCTCGGGACCGTTCACATAATGTTCTCCAGCAAGGATGCCTCCCTGAATTCCATGCAGTCTCCAGCATTCAATGTCACGATAGTGGACAACAAGAAGCCCTCAATACTTCCGATCGAGAACGTGACCGTTGACGAAAGAGCGCTATTCGAGATCCGGGTCATTTACTCGGACAACATAGGTGTTGTATCAACCGAATGGAATGGATTTCCGGTCGCCCATTCCGGTGATATCTTCAATGGTACGGTTGACAAGCCCGGAAGATATCAGGTGACGGTGGTCGTCAGGGACGAGGCGGGAAATTCCGCCTCGGCAGCTTTCATTCTCACGGTGGTTGAAGTCAAGGGGACCGGCCCCTCGCATCCTTCAATAACGGCCATGATACTGATCGGAGCCGCCATCCTGATAGTGATCATCCTGTCGATGGTATTGATAATATTCCTGCTTGCTAAGAGAAGGAAGAAGAATGTACAGATATCCCGGAAGAAGATGGATGAACCTGTCGAGGAGATCAGCCCACCCATGGAAGATCATGTTGAAGAGGTCGAGGAGCCTCTCATGAACCCCATTCCTCTCTCCGAGGAGCAGATAGCCTTCCTCGATTACACCGAACAGTCAGGAGTATCCGGGGAGAATTCCGCACCGGAACAGACAATGAACGACGATCGGAACACGGGTGCGCTCCCATGATATATGTTGGAATTGGGATATTCTCTCATCACCGGATACGACTTCACTTCTTTCCTCCGAGAAGCTGCAGTCGTGCAAGGAGCGCCTCCAGCTGGATCCTCTCGTCGGCACCTTCCACAAGTCTGAAATCCGCCTCCCCGATGGCATCCAGGACCAGCACCCTTGTCTCATCGTCCATGGGGATGTTGAAAAGCTCCCTGTGAAGCTGTGTCAGGATATCCTCCCCGGCAAGTCCTCCCTCGGTCAGCAATTTTTCGAGCTTGCCCCTGGCCTGGGGGAACTTCCCGTTCAAAGAAAGCTCTATGAGCTCACCTATGTCCTCCGGCCTTGCCATCGCCGAACTCTCGTAGAGGTTATCGGAATCGATGACCTTCGAGAAGGAAGCCGCGACCTGGAGTATGTTCACGGCCTTTCTCAGATCTCCCTGGGAAACATACAGGAGGGTTTCGAAACCGGATCCTGTCACCTCCACGCTTTCACCCTCCTCTATCCTGCTTATGTAGCTCCTTATCTCCTCCTTCTTCAAAGGGGCGAACCTCAGCACGGAGCACCTTGACTGGATCGGGGGGATGATCCTTGAAGAGTAATTGCACGATAGTACGAACCTGCAGGTGTTGGAGTACCTCTCCATGGTACGCCTGAGGGCCGCCTGAGCATCCGCGGTCAGCGAATCGGCCTCGTCAAGGAATATGACCTTGAACTGGGCTCCGCCGAGAGGAGCCGCCCTGGCGAAGTTCTTGATCTTGGTCCTGACTATCTGTATGCCCCTCTCGTCGGATGCGTTGAGCTCCTGGAAATTGTCCCTCCATGAATCACCTCCGAAGAGCTCCCTGACCATGGCAAGGGCGCAGGTGGTCTTTCCGGTTCCGGCCGGACCCGTGAACAGGAAATGGGGGATGTTCCCGGACGCCACTATCGCCCGGAGCCTCTGGACTATCTCGGTCTGTCCGACCACCTCGTCAAGCATTCGGGGCCGGTACTTCTCGGTCCATATCTCCTGGAGACGGACCTCAGATGCATCCTCTGGCAACCTTCTCCCTCCGTCTGATGTACTTATCGTCGTTCATGGTCCCGGTCTCCAGGAAAGCTCTCGTCACATCCCACGCCAGCTCGTCCCCCATCACCCGGGCACCCAGGCAGAGGACGTTGGCATCATTGTGGAGCCTTGCCATCCTTCCCATGTACTCGTTCGTGCATAACGCCGCAATGACCCCCTCCACCCTCGAGGCCGCGTTGCACATACCTATTCCGGTTCCACAGATAAGGATGCCCCTGTTGCCATTCAGCACGTCAGCGGCAACCTTGAAGGCTATGTCAGGGTAATCCACCGGGGAAGGATCGAAGGAGCCCCTGTCAATGACCTCGTAACCCGCTTCGGAGAGCCTTTCTCCGAGGAATTCCTTCAGGTGGAAACCCCCATGATCCGCCCCTATGCTGACCTTCATGGGAACAATGCTCCAAGATGGACGGACAAGGATATCTCGATATTTTAATTACACTCCGGGGAGGTGGATAAAAGAAGTGGATCAAAAGATCGGCTTCAGGATATCTGTGCAACGTTCCAGACCTCTTCCTGCTCCCCGGTCGGTCCGTTCGTCAGCTCGAGGAGGGCCTTCAGCCTCCCGTTCTCGAAGGTCAGGTATGCAGATTTGAGCGTGGACTGATAAAGGCTCACCCTCTTGCCTCTGGGGGTCAGGATCTTTTCCATGATATGGAGCAGCCCCATGTTCTCGAGCTCCCTTATACGCCTGTAGCACGCCGCGATCGGAATGTTGAACTTGATGCTCAAATAATTGGCCGACCTGGGTATCCGGTAGGTCGCCGTCAGTATCTTGACGGTATGCTCGTCACTCAGAAGCTTGGTCACAGCAAGAGGATCCATCCGTTGAACACCATCTATTCCTTGGACATGTATGTCCATTTTTGTAAAAGTCGGCCATTATTTAAAACCTTTTGGTATTTACTCCCATCCAGGTTCATTTCGACGAAGAATATATCAAAAAACTAATCTACGGTCAGAGGGTTCGAGCCTTGATATCATGGACCGACCTGGCCTGACGGGTTCGAAGGGAACGAGAAGGAGCGAGAGGCAGGCTCGTCTGGGGGCCATTTTCATCTGGTCGAGCATCTGCGCTCTCATTCTATCCCTTGCGGTCCTCTTCTCGTTCGTGATAGTGTACTCCGGCGGGGAGCTGACGGAGGATGACTTCAAGTCCTCCGGGTTCGGTACCTGGTCATCCGAGGTCCACGTTGGCGGTCTCGGTACGATAACCGGTTCCGTCAGGAGCCATGACCTGAACTTCGGTAATTTCAGGATCAAGGTCACCATATACGACCCTTCCGGGGAAGTGGAGGAAGAGTACGAACAGAGGACCCCGGTGATCATATCCGTTCAGGTGTTCGACCCGGGAACGTACAGGATAGAGATAGAGATAATGGACCATGAGAGGTCCATCGAGGACCTCGACATATCGATCTCCTCGACAGATATGGACATACTTTTGATCTGCTGCGGTGTCACGGGAGCGGGCTTCATCTTCCTTGCACTTTTCGTGACCGGATTCATACTCCTCATGGTATCGATCTTTACCAGGAGGGGGGAGATGCGCCCGCCACGACCCAGGACCATGTACGGATATCCTCCACCATACCATTACCCTCGGTACGAATGGGATCCCCGCTTCAGCCCCCGGCCGCAACCAAATACAGAAGCATACCATGAAGATACCGAAGTGATCCGGGGTAGGGTTTACAAGGGTAGTTTATACGATAGAAACGAAGGTCCTCCCCGGAGCCATCAAAGACCGAAGGACGAAAATGAGGGGGTGGGACCATGGTGAACCCCCTCCTCGGGACATTGTATGGCGTCCTTGCAGCGATCCTTCCCGTGATATCCCTTACGGTATGGACGCTGATATTCACCCTGTTCTTCCCCTATTCAAGACGGGAGTTCGGTAAGGTGGTCCTGTTCAGGGGAGCCGACAGGACCCTGCGTTATATCATGCTCGGAATGACCCCGATATTCTTCCTGGCAGCGTCCATCGTCTCCGCAGGCCTGTCGATAATGCTGGAGGCGTTCTTCATGGTCTTCATCTTCATCTTCGACAGCTCCATGTCGCCAGCCTCCCAGGTCCTGAGCCTCATGTCGGCCGGACCCATAGAAGAGACCATGAAGCTCCTGACGGCCGGCCTCATCTACATGACAATATACCTTATCTGGAGAAAGGCCCGGAGGAACCGGCAGCTCGAAGTCAAGCGGGACAGGGTGAAGGACGGGATGATCATCGGATGCTTCGCGGGGGCGGCCTTCGGATTCCTGGAATCGATCCTTTATCTCTTCTCGAACTTCACCGCTCTTGCTTTACAGGGACCTTCGTTCGGCTCGATCGACCCCATTCTCTGGAGGTTCGTCCTGGGGGTAATGGTCCACGCGCTCTATACGGGGATAGCCTCCGCGGGGCTCGGGAGAAGGACGATACCCATGAAGGTGATCGCCACCGCCGTCTTCCTGACCGCATCAGTGGTACTTCACGCTCTCAACAACGGGATCCAGGGTTATATCGTACTGGTCCTCGAGATGGACAACACCACGGGATGGCTGATCTCCGACATCCTGCAGACCTTTCTCATACTGATCGGGATCGCCCTGTTCATCCTGGCATGGAAGACATCCGACAAATTCTCCCCGTGGCCGCAAAATGATTTTATTCCAGTAAACTCGTAGGGAACCCATGGGATCCGGCAGTTGGAAGATAAGTGCGGTTGCGCTGGTCATGCTTTTACTCTTCACCATAACTTTCTATCCTAATGCTTCAGGAACAGAGTTCTCCCCGTTGCCGGAGGACAACGACCCTCCGACAGTGACCAACATATACCTTTCAGGCAACATGACGACCGGAGACCCCATGACCTTATACGTCCTCACTTCTGACAACGTCAACATCAGCTCGGTCTGGCTGGTCCACAACTGGACCGTTCCTCGACCCTCGAGCTGGAAGAACGTCTCGATGACGGGAGCGTCCAACAACTATTCGGCGACGATCGTGAACCCTGCCAATTCCACCGATCCTCTATGGTTCAGGATAGAGGCGAACGACACCTCCGATAACTGGCTGGCAACTCCCTGGTATTCGAGACCCGTTGCGGACAACGACCCTCCGATCTTTCTATACGATAGATCTTCCCCGAATGCGACCACGGGCGATCCGTTCACCTTCGCTGCCGTCATGGACGACAACATCGGGATCATGAATGTCAGTTTGAACACCACTTATAATTTTCACAGGATATACATCCACAACATGTCCGGATCAGGCAGCTCTCGCCAGCTGCAGCTGGTCCTGCCTTCTGATGCCAGGGGGACCCTTCACTACTGGTACTTTTTCGAGGATGCAGCAGGCAATACAGTTGAAAGCCCCATGTTCAACAGGAGCGTCATGGACAATGACCCCCCCGTCTTCCTGGGGGACCTGACAGAAGGCCCTGCGACCACGGGAGAATTCTTCGAACTCGGGTTCGTTGCAGTGGACAACTGGGAGATCGACAAGGCCTGGGTGAAATACGAGATGATCGGTCTTTCCGATTCCGGCCCCGTAAACTACTCGCTCGGACGCCTTGGCAACAACTTCACCCATGTCATCAAAATGCCGGTCAACTGGGCCGGTGTGATGAACTACAGCTCCTTCTTCATGGATGGATCCGGCAACATGGTCAAAGGCAGAAATGCATCCGTTGATTGCCTGGACAACGACCCTCCCGGACTTTCCGAAGACCTCACGACAAGAATAGGAACCACGGGGGAGAACATCACTTTCTCGATAAGACCGAAGGACAATATCGGCACGAAGAAGGTCCTCGTCCATTACAACATTTTCGGGAAGGGTTATTCAAGCGCATCCATGCGCCGCTTGGAGGCTGGACAGCTGTTCAATTACACCTTGAGAGTGCCGGACCAGGAGGAGGGCGCCATCGAATACTACATGACCCTGGATGATGAGAGCGGTAACCGTTTCATAACGGAGACGCGGCAGGTGAACATCTTCGACAACGACCCGCCTTACATGATCCACGAGGGTTCGGACAGTTTCGCAAGCACCGGTGAGATCTTCACTTTCAGGGTCGCATTCAGGGACAATATCGGAATGGACCATGTGGAAGTCTCCTATTCATTCTCGGGGGGAACGGGCACCATCCGTCTCACACTGGCTGAAACGCTGAGCAAGGGTGGCATCTACGAAAACTACTTGACCGTTCCCCCGGAAACCACGGGCATTCTGTCGTTCTTCTACATTGCACGCGATGGAAGGTCGAACGCTTTCGTATCACCTTCCTTTCAGGTGGAGATCGTTGATGTGATAATTCCCGAGATCGTCGGGGTGAGGTTCATCGACAACAGAACATCGGAGACCTCCGACCGATTGACGACCGGTGATATGTATATTTTGGAGATGGACGTCAGGGACAACCTGGAGACCTCCGAAGCCGAATATCGTTACTGGTCGCAGGGGAGCTGGTTCGATATTAAAGGTCAGATGTCCCCCGGGCTCATGTTCGAGGACAGGAGGACCTACCGCACCGAGATCGAGGTTCCATCCAACCTCACGGGCGAAATGAGATATGAGATCACCGTGATCGACAGAGCGAGCGCCTCGATAGTGACCTCGAGCGGCTCGATCCCTATGATCGACGACGATCCGCCTGCGATATGGGGTCTGGAATTCAGCGATCCCGTTCCCCTTGTCGGGAGGCTCGAGCTTGAATTCAAGGCGTGGGATAATATCGGGATCAGGGAGGCCAGGGTGTACTTTCTGCACAACGATACGTACATACGGGCCGAAAAGATGGGGGATCACCTCTACAGGCTCGTCGTGGATTATTCATTGAACGCCATGGAAGGACTCCGGCTGAGGGTCGTGGTCTCGGATGGATACACCGAGACAGTGGTCCTTCTGCTCATCAAGGTCTATGACAATCTGCCCCCGCTGGTGGCGGCGAGCCTGACGGAAGGGAGCAGATATCCGGACGATTCTCCGGTACCGGTCGTTGTGAACGTTTTCGATCACAGTGGGTGGAACCTCACGAGCATCAGCATAGTAAAGGGAAATGAAGGGTTCGAGATCGTGGACTACGAGCTCTACCGCGATGTCATCACCTTCTCCTTCTTCCCCCCCGAGCCGGGAAAATGGGTATTCCAGCTGATGGTCGAGGATAACAACGGCCTGTATAGCTATATTAGAAGGAACTTCACGATATACGATCACACCCCGCCGTATTTCCAGGTGGACCATCCTGAAAAGGCCGTGAAAGGTGACCTCGTGAACCTTTCCATAACCAATGTATCGGATTCTTCGGCGATCATATGGGTCCATTGGAACATAATGGGTCCGGAAGGCGAGATATTTACCTATCAGGGGCCTCTGTTCATAGAGCTCAGGCCAAGGTCCGCAGGTTCCTACAAGGTTACGGTGTCCCTCAAGGACCAGAACGGAAACGAGAGGGAGAGGAGCTTCTGGTTCCATGTGGAGGATAAGAGCGGGACGAACAGGGACCTGGAGCTCACCTGTCTCGTCGCGACAATGATCATGATGACTTTGCTTGTTGGCCTCGGGGTCCTGTTCCTCACCTTCAGGGAAAGCATCATACGAACCTGGGACAGAATAACATCGGCAACGGCTCCCGGAAAGGACCGGGGACGATCCTGATCGGAAGGTCATCGTTCCCTGCTGACCCTTTTGAGCTCGTTTCCTCTGACACGTTTCAGGTAACCAAGGTCTATCGCCTGCTGGAACCTGTCAACTTCCGAGAAGGCTATGGTCACTCTGTCTCCGGTCTTGTATCTGGTCCTTGTCCTCCAGTCCGTGAACTTGGATACAACGGTGTAGACCTCGGCCTGCTCCACGAGCGAATCCAGGTCCCGCTGTCCCATTGCCTGTGAATAATTGCCGTTGTACGTCCTGAAGGTCCCTTCCTTGACGAAACCTATCTTGTTGCACAAATGATCCAGTAGATAGCGGTCATGGGTCACCATGACTATCGCTCCCCTGTACATGTCAAGGGCTTTCTCGACGGCAGTTCTCGATCTGATGTCAAGGTAGTTGGTGGGCTCGTCCAGGATAAGAAGGTTCCTCCTGCTCGCCGTGAGATGTGCAAGGGCGACCCTCGCCCTCTCTCCACCGGACAGTGTGGATATCTTCCTCTCCACATCCGGACCTCTGAGCTCGAACCTTGAGAGCAACATCCTCACGAGGCCCTTGTTCTCCTTTCCCAGGTCCTTGAACAGCTGCTCCTCCGCGGTCAGTTCGGGGTCGAGATCATCATGACCCTGGGCAAAGTATCCCACCCTGGCACCGGGGGCCACCCATAGATCACCCCCGGTCTTCAGCTTCCCCATGATCCCGAGTATGAGGGTTGTCTTGCCGGACCCGTTCGGGCCAAAGATCCCGAGCTTGTCCCCCATCTCGACATCGAGCTCCCCCCCCCTTACCACTACCTTCCCATCCCTGAGGACCATCAGTTTCGAGGCCATGATGAGGTTCTTGCCTCCCGCCCCTTTCTCCTTCAGAATGAGATCGAGCTCGGTGCGCCGGGCCGGACCTTCCACATCCCCCTTTCCCTCGGCATCCATGATCCTCGCCTTCGATGTGGGAATGTACTTCCATTTCCTCTTCTGCTCCTCGATCACGCGGGCCTGTTTTTCCTTCTCCAACCTTTTCTTGCTTGCTTCCTTGGAAAGCCTTTCATACTCGATATCGGTCTTAACGAGGAAATCGGAGAAGTTCCCGTCATACTTCCTCGTCCTTCCTTCCCTGATCTCGATGATCTCCGTCACCACGTTGTCGAGGAAGTAGCGGTCGTGCGAGATAACGACCAGGGCGCAGTCAAGTTCGAGAAGGTAGTCCTCGAGCCATTCGATGGTCTCGATGTCCAGATGGCTGGTCGGCTCGTCAAGGAAGAGAATGTCCGCATCCTTTACCTGAACAAGCACCCTGGCAAGCATGACCTTGGTCCTCTCCCCACCGCTGAGCTGTCCGAGGGTCTTTTCCAGGACCTCCGCTCCCAGTCCGAC
>JAFGJI010000060.1 GCA_016929175.1 Thermoplasmatota archaeon
CCTATGAACGATGCATCCGCCAAACTTAGGGATGTGTCCATAGACCAGCCGGATGCCTTTCCCATTATCAGATAAGTCTGACCGGCAAAACTTCCGCCTTCAGCGTTCTTATTAGCTCCGATCAGGATATCATCATACCCGTCTCCATCCACGTCTCCGGCTCCGGACACAGACCAACCTGACTGATCACCACCTGCCTCGCCGATGAACGAAGCATCCGCCGAACCTAATGATGTGTCCATAGACCAGCCGGATGCCTTTCCCATTATCAGATAAGTCTGACCGGTATAAATTCCGCCTTCAGCGTTCTTATAAGCTCCTATTAGAATATCATCATACCCGTCTCCGTTCACATCTCCGGCTCCAGATACAGAACGACCCAATTCATCATCAGCTACCTCGCCCCAAAACGATGCATCGACCTGGCTCAGGTTGGCGTCCAAGGACCAGCCAGATGCCTTTCCCAGAACAAGGTAGGTCTGTCCTGCTTTTGACCCTCCCTCATCGTTTAAGGGAGCTCCGATCAGAATGTCATCATACCCGTCCCCGTTCACGTCTCCAGCTCCTGATACAGAACGACCCAATTCATCATCAGCTGCCTCGCCGATGAACGATGCATCTGCCGAACCTAATGATGTGTCCATAGACCATCCTGAGTTCTTGCCCATTATCAGATACGTCTGACCGGCATGATTTCCACCTGCACCGTTGTAGAAAGCTCCTATAAGAATGTCATCATACCCATCCCCGTTCACGTCTCCGGCTCCGGATACAGAAAAACCTGACCAATCATTAGCTGCCTCGCCTATGAACGATGCATCCGCCAAACTTAGGGATATGTCCATCGACCATCCTGAGTTCTTGCCCATTATCAGATACGTCTGACCTGTATGACTTCCGCCTTCATTGTTCCATGTAGCTCCGATCAGGATGTCATCATACCCGTCACCATTCACATCTCCCGCTCCAGATACAGACCAACCTGAATGATCATCAGTTGCCTCACCTATGAACGAACCAAGTGAAGCTTCCGATACGTTCATGTCCATGGTCCAATCCTCGTACCTTATTGGAGTACCGTTCATTGCGAACGTTTCCAGATCGTTTTTCATTATCGCAAGAACAGAAGCGATCAACAGAACCGATACGAGTATGGCCCCAAACCTTCTCATTCGGAATCCCCCTTCGGATTGTGATATGATAATCGAATTCCGGAGGTACACTCCCTCCTCGAATTTCAATGGACCGTATCTCCCTACATGGATTTATATTTAATCTGGAAAAAGGTTTGAATTTGTATGATCATATTACAATTTATTATTTCTATATAATTAATACAGATAATTGTGGCATTATTTTAAATCCAAGATATGGGGAGCATAATTGATAAAGAGCGGGGCCCCCGAAGGGGTTCCATCTTTCTTTTCACCGCAGTATCCCTAAGGTCGTCATCCCAGTCAATCCAATAATTTATGGGATCTTACCGGTTTTCATGTCATCACCTTCTGGCAAAATGATCTCTCGGACCCCGCTTGGGTTTTCTAAGGGTCTGGAATTCAATTATCCTGCGCTACCACCCAACATATTTAATTGCTGGATGTATTTCCGTGGCAGGGTGGACAAGATGGAAGGGAATGAATGGACAGATGGTCGAGCTGAAGGTGGTGAGAATTCCTATGGAAAGGAACCCTGGCATTCACAGGGGGCCGATCCCACCGGTCCCCCAAGACAGGTCCCCCCCTTGGGTTACAATACAACCGCTTCCGGATATGATCAAGGGTCCATATCGAGGGACTACGGTCCTCCTTACGATCCTGGGTATTCCCCGAATACCTCATATTACGATACAGCACCTCCAAAGAACGACGAGGGGGCACGAGGTCTCGGGATGGCGTCGATGATCATGGGAATATGCAGTCTGGGTATGACATTCTTCGGTATGTTCTTCTCGGGTCTATGCTGTCTATCATTCCTGGTCTCCATCATAGGTCTGCCCCTGGGGGCTGTATCGTTATCCAAATACAGGAGGACCGGTGCGGAGGAGGGGAAAGGCATGGCTGTCGCAGGGATCATCATGAACTCCATTGATCTGGGGATCGCAGCCCTGGGATTCCTGATCATGGTACTTCTGATCGGACTCATTGTGGGTACCGGTAGTTACTGAGGGTATATGGACCAGATACAGCAACGGAATGATCCCGGTCCACCAATCATTTTATACAAGGCCAGTCAATATGTCCCGAACAATTGGGGGAAGTGGCAGCATGAACCTTGACAGAACTAAGGGTTTGATAATTGCATTTGTATTGATACTCCCGGGGGCCTTGATATCGCTCACCGGAGGAACAGGAGAAGTAGAGGCTATTGGACCCCTCTACTATCACAACTCCTACATCGAACTCAACGTATCCTTTACGAACGGAACCCCCGCGGAAGGTTACAGAGCCGTCTGGAACACGATGTTCAATTATAATGAACAGTATTCAACGATCGACATCGGGGGAAAGGCGACATTGAATCTGAGCTTCAACCAACTTGGAGCGGGCATGCTCCGTATAAGGGACCCCTCTTACATGACCTATCATACGGAATATCTGTTCATCGGACCCGATAAGGTCGTGTACAGGAACATCACCATACCTCCGCCCGAAGAACCTTACAATCTTATCACAGGCATCCTTCGGGATGCCGAAACGAACGAACCCATCGAGAATGCCGAGGTCCATGTCCAGATCCGAGATGATCTGGACAATGACTTTCATCGGATGGTATATACGAACCCTCAGGGCCGGTATGAAACTTACGTTCCGAACGGCACAAGGTACAATGTCATCATCCAGGTGTACACGCTCCCCGGTTACAGAAGCCTTCTTCGTGCGTTCTTCCTGAAGGAGGAAGTCCACACGTACGATGTCGACCTTTACGCTTACAAAGAGTTCAGCGCGGAACAGGAGAGCAGGGTCAGGTACGTCAACCCCCAGACCGGAGACCCGCTCACGGGATACTTTTCCATATCCTCGTGTGCCGAGGACAATGACCTCAATTCGTATGACAACAATGCCTTTTCCCAGGATATGGCAGGATGGTTCGATATCTCCACCTCCAGAGGCGAGATGGAATTCCGCTTCACCGCTCTGGAGCTGTACCCCGGTACGGACGTCCATCTTCACTCCGGCCACGTGATCAACGATACGGGAATGGACATCGAGATACCTGTGGACACCTCGTTCATGGTCCCCGTGGAGATGGAGGTTTGGAACTCCACCGGTCCTGCTTCCGATGCGACGATCCATTTCAATATCGAGGGGCAAACGGACCTCTGGAACTATCAGATGAACCCCTACTACTACACCGATGCCTCCGGTAAAGCATCCATACATCTTCCTTCCGGAGGAATTCATCCAGTCAATGTCCTCCCGATGGACCAACCCGGTATGACGGTTAGTGTGGATACCACCGGTCCCGGACCCTACAGGGTCAACCTCACGGTCCCCGACATTCAGGAAGACCCATTGCCTCCTCTGACCAGGGTCAATATTACCGTGTTGGACGACATCACCGGCCTAGCGGTCCCCCGCGCTGATATCAATGGTTGGGGGTATTTCGGGGATACATATGTACATTTTTCGGACACGACCGGAGACGACGGGATCTGTTCAACGGACCTCTACTCGGGCATGACCTACAGCTCCATATATACCTATGTCAACATGGCGACAGCAGAACTCCATGATATGACCTTTACAGTGGAAGGACCCAACGACGTCACGATGCGCATGACAAGGCGCTACTACACGGAAGGATCCTGGGCGGAGGACTATTATCTCGTAGTAAAGGACGATGAAGGCCAGCCGGCAACCGGGGCCGAGATATATGTCGAGGGCAGCTTCAGCAGCGTTTATTACTATTCCTTCAATATAGTTTCCGACGTGGATGGAAAGGTTGAGTTCAGAGCAATGCCCGAAAGCGAGGTTTCCGTACATGCCTATCAGTATCTTTCAAATGGTGAGAGGAACCCCTGGGCAATGCAGTGGACCATCCTTGAAGCACATTCCGGAATGCCGTATATCGGTGACGTCACGGTCTACGAGAGACCCGCGCCTACGGCCATTACCGGTTTCATACGTGACGCTGAGACAATGGCCCCTGTCGGGAACCAGGATGTAAGGGCGCATTCGGTCAAACCTCTTCCGACCGAACCGTCCAGGGCTATGATGATGATCGAGGAGCAATACTATGAAGGCATCGATTACATGAACCTCTGGAGGATGAGCACCGCTGACGGTTTCTACAGGACATATGGCATCGATACAGTGATGTTCAAGGTGGACCGGAGCGGCTACTTCACCTACAGGGAAGAATACTCCCTGCAACCTGTCAGGTCCGGGCTCGTTCACGATATCCTCCTGGAACCGCTCCCCGACCAAAAAGCATGGCTCAACGGGACGCTGATGAGCGAGAATGGAGAGCCCATACCGGGGGAGATCAACATCACGGACATCGGCCACCCCGGAATGGCCGGATACGATCTCGTGATAGACACGACCGGCGCTTTCGGTATACAGCTGTGGCCGAGCACCTACCGGCTGAGGTTCTACAACGAAACGCTTTCCGGCATGATGGATGTGATGCTGCCGGAAGAAGGCATCGACGGACTGGAGCTCAGGCTGATACCCATGTGTCGGATATCCGGAAGGACCGTTGATGGCGAAGGTACTCCAATTGAAGGGATCAACGTCACACTGGTCGTAGAACCGGAAGAGAGCCTGTTCGGATGGTCAATATCGGACGTCGGGGGCAACTTCTCATTCACGGTCCCCGCCGGTACATACAGCATCGTCATAGGCATGTCGGAGCTTTATGACAATTACAGGGTAAACGATATCGAGGTGGACGGATGGGTGGACTGGTTCGGTATGCTGTATCTCAACTACCGCACCCAGGGGGACGTTCTCGGAACCGTCCTCGGTTCCGCTGGACCTTATGCTGCCGGGGTGCCCGGAACTGTCGTGGAACTGCTGGAGGGAAAGGAAGTGAGATCTTCAACCACGACGGACATCGACGGCAGATTCGTGATCCCATTTGTAAATTACGGCACATACGACCTGAGAGCCTCCCCCCCGGAGTCCCTTTTGCCAGTGGAGGGCCTACGCTCCGGATACCTCGGGAGCACGATCGCGGATATCGTGGTCTCCAGCTACGAAACGCTGGTGTACCCGCAACTTACCTACGTCGAACACATATCCCCCGAATATGTGAACATAACCCACACATCTCCGAATGGCACCGGGGAATACCTAGATGAACCCGTAATGGTCACCTTCTCCGAGGTCATGAACCGGACATCGGTGGAGAGCTCCATCTTCTTCTCTCCCGAGGTTCAGGGCATCTCCTTCAGCTGGGATGAATGGGGATACGTGGTAACGGTCCGTCACGAAGATCTTCAACCCAACACTACTTACACGGTGACCGTAGGTCTTGGAGCCGTATCCTCCGAAGGCTGGCCCCTCTGGGGGAACGCTCCATATTACTGGGAGTTCACCACAGGGAACGCAACCGATCCCTGGACCATATTCTCCGCCGAGGTAGAGCTTCAGGGAATGAACCTTTCGGTTTTCGTCAACGCTCCAACCAACCTCTCCATCTGGATGTGCATTATGGATGTTGGATACTTCAGACTGACAGAAGAGGGCAGAGGGGGTTACTCCCTGGAACTGGACGAAACACATTTCGAGCCGGAGACCGTCTACGAGTACTTCTTCACGGACCGTTTCAACGGAGATGACAAGGCTCCAGAGTTCAAGGGAACGTTCACCACACCTGAAGGCCCCGTGGTGGAACCGGTTTGGGAACTGTCAGAGGCGACGGTCACCGTGCTGTCGGGGGGCGACTGGAAGGTGAGGGCAAAGGGCAATGAAGAATTGACCGTTTACATCGTCATAGACGGGGTCGGGTCCTTCATCCTGCAGGAGACAGCTCCCGGAGAATACAGTGCGAACATACTGTCCGACAATTTCAAGAGGGGGAAGACCTACGAT
Source organism: Thermoplasmatota archaeon (assembly GCA_016929175.1). Classification (GTDB taxonomy): domain Archaea; phylum Thermoplasmatota; class Penumbrarchaeia; order Penumbrarchaeales; family Penumbrarchaeaceae; genus JAFGLL01. The sequence continues at coordinate 6,039 of JAFGJI010000060.1, forward strand.
TATCATTTCTCTGACAGAGAGGACGGACCTGATCTTGCTCCCCAGTTCGCCGGGTCTGCCGAGGACCCGAGGGGTCCTACCACTATCAGCGATGGCCAGCAATGGGTGTTGATATGCCTGATAACCCTGGTCCTGATACTACTGGTGGCGGGCCTCGTGATACTGGTGGCGGTCCTTGCCTCAAGGCGCAAGGACAGGGAAGGTCTGGAAGAGGAATGATCCCCGAAAGATCTCCTACTGTTCTCATCCTGCGGGTGGGTCCTTTCCGAAAGATGGGTCCTCGTCGGGTAAGGACGCATCATCATGCTTCCTCCGCCGTTGAACCGATACGATCAGGACTATAATGGCCGCGGAAACGAGGATAATTACGGTCATCATTATCACGAATAAAAGCGGTGACGAGGATCCTTCCAGATCATGCTCATCATCGTCTCCCATATCGTTGACGGGTGTGACCACCAGTTCGAAGTTGACCTGGACCCATTCACCTGCACTGTCCGTGACCTTCATGGTGATAAGATGATGTCCGGGTATCAGTAATATCTCTGACCCGTTCCCGCTACCCAGCTTCCCGGTGATGTTCGAGAACCATTCAACATAATGCTCGTCACCCGTGTCGGGATCGACGGCCCAACCCTCCATTTTGAACATCCTGCCGTTCTCGGTCGGAGATCCTTGATCGATCCTGTATCCGGGGTCCGTGGGAGGATCGTTGATGTTCTCCACGACCACCCCGAGTTCGTCCGATACGCTCTCGTTCCCGTCCGAGGCCGTAACTTGTATCCTTGTGGACCCCGCCCAATTCAGTGAGGGTTCGATCCTGATGGTATCGTTATCCATCACTTCGGCCTCTATGATTTTTTCCACCAGTATCTCGTATCGGATCACATCGTTGTCGATGTCCGCGAACCATCCGGACAGGTTAAAATAGACAACGGTATCCTCATCCATGAAGAGCGTCCAGGGGGACCCCGACACATGAGGCGGATCGTTCACGTTCAGAACTTCCAGAACATAATCCCTGATATCCTCTCCTCCGTTCCCATCATTCACGGTCACTATCAGATCGTAGCAACCCACATCCTCGTCCCCTGGAGTTCCCGTTACAATGCCCGTTCTCCTGTCCATTTCAAGGAATGATGCGTCCGTTATCATGCTCCAGGTAAGAACATCTGCGGTCGGATCCTCGTCGACCGCTGTGAACCGGAAGGTGTACCTCTCGTTCTCGAGTGATCCATTCATGGTCTCCGTGATGATGCGGGGGGCATCGTTGGTATTGCTGACCTTGATAAGGACCTCTCTGGTGTTCATTTCCGACCCATCATCAACCCCGTAGGTGATGAGATGGCTTCCAACATGCTCGTTCAGGGGGAAGAAGCCGAACTCCCCCGTATCATTTTCGAGGGTGAACAGTTCGATCTCATCGGTGAACATATGGTATGTCAGCTTGTCCCCCGGTTCCACCACATCCTCCCCCTTCACCCAGAAATGCAATTCCCGGTCCTCCGGGCATGTTATGATATCTCCCCTGATATCTGGTCGGGGATCATAGTATGTCCACATATCCGGCGGCAATATGAAAGGGGGGTCGTTCACCGGAATGACCTCCAACCTTATTGTTGTGTTCACCTCGCCTTCACGCTTGTCCCTTGCCCTTATCTTCAGGTCCAAGGTCCCGAACCAGTTCTCTGCCACCTCGATCATGAACGTTCTATTCTCCATCATCGTTATACCGATATCACCCAACTTGAGAGAGACGCCCGGACCTACCCATGTCCAGCCGTCTTCCTTCCAGACATCGAATTTTAGCTCGTCCCCCCCGGGAATGTTCCTATCGAAGAACAGTCCGGTGTCCTGCCTCAGATTACCATCAAGGTCGAGGTATCCCGCTTCCTGGTCCTCGAACATGGAAAAGACCTCGAGGGGGTTCAGTATCACCGGACGATCGTTCACATGGTCGAACGTGTTGAAACCGAAGCTGAACCGGTGCTCGGCAGCTTCCTTCACCTGGTCAAGGAGCGGTGAGTAGGTCTCAACATAGACCGTTTCCGTCTCCATGTTGAAGGTAAGCAGCCTGAAGAAACCCTCACCCCCTCCGGCGTTCATCTGGAAGTTCGCCATCATCTGGTAGACCGGATTCCCGTTCACCCCCCTGCTGACGAGCCACCCCCATTCGTAAAGGACGTGTCCGGAGAACACGCACATTATGTTCCTGTGGAGCCTGACCAGTTCCTGCCAGATATCCTCTCCTGTCGCTGCGCCCTCCGGACTGCTTTCAACACCGTAATCGCCGCCAAGGGTCGTCATCCTCATGTCGGCCACCATGTAGTTGTGAGTGACCAGGAGCACCAGTCTGTCGGGATGTGTTTCCACCACATCGTTCGCCCATTCAAGTACTGCATCCCTGGGGGCGAACTCCAGAGCCAGGACCATCCAGTCCCTGCCGCCTGCCGAGAAGAAATAATAAGTGTTCTCCTGGTGCCCTTCCTCGAAGGCACCCCCCCAGGAGGTCCAGTTCTCGATGGGTCCCGAAGGGAAATGATCGTTCAGGTAAGTATCGCGGTTGGCGGTATTTCCGTTGGGTCCAAGGTCGTGGTTGCCGGGGTTCAAAGTGTACGGAACGCTTCCGTTGAGAATATGCATCGCTTTGGACGCGTTGTACCACTGGGGGTGGTTGTTGTTGTTCGTGATATCCCCCTCATGCAGGACGAACCTGATGTTGTATTCGTCCCTGTGCTCCACCACCCATTCGGTCATATTGATGAATGTTCCCGGATAGTACAACGGATAGATCTGGGTGTCCGGGAAGACAGCAATGGAAAAAGTGGTTTCCGGGTCGATCACCCGGTTTGCCGGGCTGCCTTCTTCCTCCTCGGGTATAAGCACAATACCTGAAATGAGCAGCAGCGACAGTACTATACCCAAATTGGAGAACCTTGACCTCATGGAAACTGCCTGATGGGAATTGGGACCCCGGGGATAAAAACATTCCCGACGGATCAGACCTCGGTTATCGGATACTACCTCACCGGTCAGATCATCCGATCCCCTCGCTCCTCGAATATTCCACAAGCTCCCTTATCCGGCCAGCGAGATCCGGATGGGTCGAGAGCAGCCCTGAAAGGATGCTTTCATTCTCATCAAGGTCCAGACTTCCCGCGACAGCCCTGTCAAGGGTTCCCGCATCAACTTTTTCCTGCCCGGTCCTCAGCTTTATCATGCACGAGACCGCATCCTTGATATCCCCGCAGGCCACAAACCCCGCCCTGTCGGCGGAGTATTCCATTGAACGTGACATCCTCCCGTTTAGGAACAGCATCCTGAATGCCAGCAGCGGGATATATGCTATCAGGGGGACCCTGAAGATACCGGGATCGAACATCGTCCTTATCGTGAAATGATAGAGCCTGATATGCCCGAACTCGTGACCGATCACGAACCTGAGCTCCCCCTCGTCCATTACATCGAGCAGGCCCTGGTGAAGGACCACCATCGGGGTGATGATCCCTCTTGTGTAAGCGTTGATCTCGGGGCTTCTGTCGATATAGACCTCCGGAAGCCCCATCTCAAGTCTTGAAGAGGCCTCATTGCAGAGGGAATGGACCTCGGGAGTCCTATCCTTACTGACCCGGGTGCCGACTTCCTTCAGGTGACTGTTGGCAACAGCCACCATCAGGAGCATCACGATGATGCCGATGAGACCCCAGAAGCAGCATACCCCCCCTGTCAGGGTTCCCAGGACCAGGAATGCCATGGTGCCCATGATCAGTGCGATCGCAAGATCGAACCATTCTCCCGGGTATCTCAAGGCGGCCTTGGAGACCATTGGAAGTGTAATGCACCCTGTTTAATAAACGGTTGCAATTACACATGTGCACTTATTGTTAGAAGACCGAACCATAATGATTATTAATGCATGAAAATAGTGTTATTTCCATGGATAGACCCTACGTGATCAGGTGCCCGGAATACGGTTCGGGTGAGGAGAACAACCTCCCCGAGACAGTGATATACAGGGTCGTGACCTATTTCTCCAAACCGGACCTCGACGGCCACCGGAAACGAAAGAAAGAAAGAAGGACCGAAAAGGACGATCCTGTTGACCGCTACTATGTATAACGGAAAACTCAACTCAGTCTTTCTATCTCGGCCTCCATTTCGGCAATGATCTCGTCGATATCGGGTATCTTTCGGTGGGACGAGGTCATATCGAGGCCGTCGATCTCCAGCGATGTTATTCTCTTCAGGTCCAGGTGGACCCTGACCCGGTCGTCCACCTTGCTGAGCGGTATCTCGGATATCGCTATCCTCAATCTTGACCTGAGGTCCTCCTTTCCCGAACGTCTTGAGCGCAAGCTCCCCGCTAGCGGGTTGTGGAATTCATTTCCCTGCATAGTGCATCCCGTGTGGAATATTGGACTCTTTGGTATAAAAAACTATCATAGGAAATCATGATGATCTCCCCTTTTTCTTGGGCGGGACCCGTCCCAACCGAAGGTAATTTTTTTAATATCCTCCCCATAACGGACACCGGGTGCACCCGATGGAAGAACTTCATGAGATCGACCTGAACGACTACGTCGATTATCACATGACCTTCCTCTCTCATGCAGGGGGGGAGGAAGGAGTGTCCGTTCGCTATTTCCTGAGCGACCAGGGAACACTGCATGCAAAGGTCCGTTTCGGCGAAAGGTCCATGGGACCCCCCGGACATGTACACGGGGGGGCTATGGCCACGGTCCTCGATGAAGCAATGGGTATTGCCTGCTTCTTCAGGATGCTGCCTGTTGTGACCATGTCCCTGAACATCCAGTTCCTCCGGATGGTCCCTGTCGGGACAGAAGCCCATCTCGAGACCAGGGTGGAAGAGGGCGAAGGGAGGGATGTATCCGTAACCGGCAGATTGTACAACCCGGAGACGGGAGAGGACTTCACCGTGGCAAGCGGTGTCTACAGAAAACTGGAAATGGAGAGGTTCGGACCATCCATGAAGAATATCCTGTCAAGGATGAAGTGATGCCTATTCCTCGATTGTGTGATAGAGGGTCTCCACCAGGGGGTCCCGCTCATCGGGCTCTTCCACAATTGCCTCATCATCTTCTCCGGACCTCCTCACAAGCAATACCATTATCAACATGAGGACCAGCACGAAGATCACCGCAAGTACTATCAACATGACATAGATGGCACCCGACCTCCTATCATCTTTGTCATCATCAAGTTCATCATCATCGGGCGCCCCCCTTTCCACCACATCAATGGATATGTTCCTTGTCTGGACCGCGCCCCATCCATCCTCTGCCGCGATGGAGACACGGAAAGTGCCAGTTGAATAAAAGAGATGCTTCAATTCTTCTCCTGGTGTCCATGTCCCGATCCCGCCACCGTCGCCCCAATTAACGGTATAGGACAGCTCCTCACCGTCGGGATCCACAGCTTCCGTGACCGTGAACATTATCTCTTCGTCCACGTAAAAGGGTCCATGCGTTTGGATGCCCAGACCTGCGGGGGGCCTGTTGACGTTCAGGACCGTCACAACGAGTTTGAAACCCGCCCAGCTATCCCGATCGGGTCCCTGTACCCATCCCAGGTCTATCTCGAACACCTCCGAGGCGTTCCTGACCTCCACGCCGGTGATCACCGCCGACCTTCCGATGGACCAGTTGACGATTGGGGATGGAATGCCCGGGTCCTCCAGAATTCTCACATAAGCTTCCGGGGCGTTCTCGAAGATGAAGTGGATCTTGACCTCCTCCCGCTCGGAAATGGTGATCTCCACCTTCTCGCCGTCGAAGGGGATGGAGAGGTTCTCTCCGTCGAAGGATAGTCCAAGGAAAGCGGGTTCGGGCGGCATGATGATATGGACCGTCAAAGGAATGCGTTGAAGGGCAGAGCCGTTGTTGTCGGTTATGTTCAGGAAAGTGGCTATGAGGTCGACATCGTGGTAGGATTTCATCATCAATATGCTGTTCTGAAGAACAAGGCCATAGCTCGGTCCTTCCAGTCCGAGACATGCTTCATCGCCGTCAACGTCGGACCATTCGACCACACCCATGAAGGGCTCCCCGACCTGAAGCTCGAATACGAACCCGTCCCCACCGGGAAAATGGCGGGTCTCGTTAACCACAATGGCATCAATTGACGGAGCATCATTGACCGGTCTGACCACAAGCACCACATCGAAGTGGAAGGCGTCTACATCATCCTCCGTTTCCCAGACACCGTCCTTTCCGGGACCCCATGCAGATCCCTCGAAAATGAGGGTGCCGGACCAGTTGGCGCCGAAGAGCGGCGAGGGGCGGAACGAGAAGATGCTTCCGTTTGGGACAGTGACCCACTGTGAGCTGTATGAGGGTGGAGAGAGATCGAACGAAAGTCCATGGCCGTCCGGGTCACATATATACTGGGACAGGTCCAGGGCATCATCCAACGGTTCGTCCTCATCTGCCAGTATCATGGGTATCGTTCCGTTGAACTCCACGGGCAGATCGGGTTCCGTGATATTGATCCCCTCGAGGTCCCAGTAACCTCTCAGCTCGTTGTTCGAACCGGTGATCTCCTGCAATTCGTCCTCTGGATCGATCTTTATCACCACTTCGCCTATCCACGGTTCGTACCAAACGGTGAGAGCGATATCCATTATCGAGGGTTCGATCCCGCTTGGTGCCGGTATGGTACCATCAAGCGCGCCCCCCAATTGCCTGAGACCTCCGTCCAGGTCCTCGTAGAGGAGGATGTCGAAGTTCTCCGCATCCAGGGAGCCGATGTTGTGGACCTTAACGGTCACCGTTCCATTTTTCTTATCAACGAATACCTCATCCTGCGGATCGAATGCCGGATCGGGCATCAGCGGCCTGATGCCCGAACCTTCTTCCAGACGGGTTATGGATACGAGGTATTCCGATCCTCCGGGAAGCGTGAAAAGCACCTTCTGTCCCCTTGCAAGATAGGTGAAGTTAACGAACAGATCATCTCTATCCCTTATCCCGTCCCCGTTCGCATCAGGACCGCAAACGAGTCTGTATCTCCCCCCGATCTCCAGGGCCCAGGGAAGCAAGGCGGCCTCCCTCTCCCCTTCGAAGAACCCGTACAGGCTGATGTTGGCCTTCCTGGAATTGGCGTCCC